>JBAWXL010000102.1:0-14216 GCA_037144095.1 Bacteroidota bacterium | reverse complement strand
CTAACACGAAAAATAAAATCAAAACTCAAACTGTTATTACCTTAATACATGCGAAGCTTTTAAAAGAACCGCCATTCATAAGGAGAAATTTGAAGAAAATAATGCTGCCATCAAAATAACTACTGCCCCAACAAAAAGTTCTGATTTCACTGTTGAACATCATAAGAGTGTAAAGGAATTAAATAAAGAAGAATGGAATCAGCTCACCGGTAGTTTCGGGGCATGCGACTATGATAATTTATTGTTTCTCGAAGAGGTTTTCAGCAATAATCCTGAAAAAGAAAACAACTGGGATTTCTTTTATTACATCCTTCGTGATGCAAATGGAAATCCTGTTCTTTCAACTTTTTTTACGGTTTGTTGGGTAAAAGACGATATGCTTGCTTCGGCTGAAGTTTCGGAGAAAATTGAAAAAGAGAGGGAAACCAATCCATATTATTTAACTTCGAAAAACCTGATGATGGGTTCGTTGCTGACCGAAGGGCAACATTTATGGATTGACAAACAAAACCCTTCGTGGAAGCAGGCTTTGATTAATCTGCTCGATTTGGTGTGGGATGTGCAGGAAAAGCAAGAAGCAGCGGTGCTTTTGCTTCGCGATTTCAGAGAGGATGATGTTGAAATGCGTGAGTTTTTTATGGATCAGGGATTTATTAAGATTGAAACAGAGGAAAATAATTTTATTTTTAATGAGCAGAAAAATACTCCTGAGGTATTTTTCGAACAACTATTGGATTCGAAAAAGAAAAAATATGTCTTCAAAACCGAAGTGCAGAAAGATGATGATTTGGTGAATGTTTCGGTCGGTCCTTGCCTAAAAGAAGAAGTTCCGGTTTATTTTAAGTTGTATTCGGATGTAAAATCAAAAAAATTGAATCTTAACACTTTCGATTTGCCCTATAAATTGTTTGAAAAAATGTGCGAATCGCCCAATTGGGAAGTAATAAAGATTGAACTCACAGAGAATAAAAAAACACTTTGTATTGGTTTGTGCGGAAAAAACGCGCATAATTATTGCCCAACTATTATCGGAATGAATTATTCGGATGATATTTCGGTCAATGTGTATAAGAAAATGTTGTATCAGGCAATTTGTCGCGGTTTGGATTTGAAAACAGAGGTGATTCATCTTGGCTTAGGTTCGAGCCCTGCTAAACATAAATTGGGTGCCGAAACAATTAAACAAGTAGCTTTTATTCAAATTAAAGACCATTATAATATGGAGTTGATTAATAGTATGAAATCTTAGGCGTTAGCTTGTCTACCTCTGAATATGGTTAAAGGTTTTCGGGCAAATTGATGAAAACCTCAGAATTATCAAGGGTTTTCAGTGCTTATATAAGGAATATTCTCTGTTCCGAAAGCTATTTTCTGAACCCAGAATGGAGTTTTCTGGATCCAGTAAGAAATTTTCTGGACCCAGAATGGAGTTTTCTGGATCCAGTAAGGAGTTTTCTGGACCCAGAATGGAGCTTTCTGGATCCAGTAAGGAGTTTTCTGGACCCAGAATGGAGCGTTCTGGATCCAGTAAGGAGCATTCACGACCCAGAAAAGAGCTTTCTGGACCCTGAATGGAGCTTTCTACATCCAGAAAATAGCTTGCAGGGTCGTGTATCGAGCTTACTTTTGCCATCTCAAAAAGTGTGTAAACTAAAAAAAATGATTGTTTTTTAAAAGTTTTCAGCTAAATCAACTGATTTTCCATGCAATATTTGGTAAGCTCTGAGTTTGTTTTGAAATCCATTTTCACCATAACGCGTCCTCTATAGGTGCTCACTGTTTTGTTTGAAATGCAAAGTTCTTTTCCAATATCATTTAGAGACCCTCCATTGGCAAGCTTTATCATTATTTCAAACTCACGTCCCGAAAGGGCTTCATGTTTAAGAGCGAATTTATTTCTTCTATCGAGATGTTGCGCCATATTTTCGGCAAGGGCTTGCGAAATGTAAGTTCCACCATCTGAAACTCTTTTCACTGCCAATAAAAGTTCTTCTGAAGCCGTGTCTTTGGTAAGATAACCGGAAGCTCCCAATTTCATCGAACGTATAGCATATTGTTCTTGAGCATACATACTCAGCATCAAAACATTCGTACCGGGAAATTTATCTTTAATCAACTGAAGTATTTCGAGCCCACTCCTTTCGGGCAACGATATGTCAAGCAAAACAATATCGTAAGCGCTTTCCGCTAAAAGAGCAAGGACTTCTTTCCCTTCAGCTGCATCCATAATAACAGGGGCGTCAGGCAATTGTTTTAATATTTCTCTCAATCCATCGCGAACGATTTTATGATCGTCACAAATTATAATTTTCATGATCTCAAATTTTATGTAAAGGTAAAAAAAATTTTAATACGGTTCCAAATTTTTCTCCACTTCCTATTTCAAAAGTGCCTCCCAAAGATGCGGTTCTCTCTTTCATACTGATAATTCCGAAAGAATCTTTAGCATTTATTTTATCTAAAGTAATCCCAATGCCGTTGTCAACAACCATCAAATAAAAGCCTTCAACAGTCTGATTAAGCTTAATTTCAACACGAGTGGCTTTTGCATGACGGGCAATATTGGTAAGCGATTCTTGCAAAATTCTATACACCACAAATGAAACATCAAAGGCGATGGTTTTATCTAAATTTAATTTTAATATAACTTCTGCTCCGGTTCGATGTGCAAATTCATTTGTGTAAGATTCAATAGCAGCTTCAATGCCCAAATCTTCAATAATTTGTGGTCTTAATTGTGCAGTCAGTTTCTGAACTGTTCTGATGGTATCCCCAATTAAATTGGAAACTTTAGCAATTTTCAAAGCGGTTTCCTCATCAGTAGCGTGATTTTTAATTATTCCCAAATCCATTTTAACTGCAGTAAGTGATTGACCTAAATCATCATGCAATTCGCGTGAAATGGCAATTCTTTCTTCTTCTCTGACCTCCTCAACATGTTGAGTTAGCAAGCGAAGTTTTTCATAAGAATTTTTCAATTCAACTTCGGCAAGGTTACGTCTGATCGAAAGTGCCGCAATATGAATAAAGTTCTCCAAAATTTCTCTTGGAGGATCAGGATGCCCTTTTCTCATTCCGAGTAAAGATGTTCCGAACAACTTCCCTTCAATAAGGTAAGCCACACCAATAAACCGGTCAACATGCAGCAATTCTTGTATCGCATTGCCTAACGAACGTGAAATTGCACCAAAACTCGCTTCATGCAATTTTTTCCTCAACCCAATGGTATTTTTAACGATTCCCTGATAAATGTCATCTTTAATAAAGGTGTGAATTTCGTTCACTTGTTTACCAAGTAAGCGAACTATTTCAGCATAATAGATAGGATCAATCTCGATTCTGCGAGTGGTCAAAATTTGGCTTGATGAGTCATATGAGGAAAACATGGCAAGTTCAGCACCCGAAATATTTTTCAATCGCTTGGCTATAAATTCTTCTAAATTATCCTCGGCTGACATCATCGACAATTCGATAGAAAACATATTCAATTCTAATAACAAACGGTCGTGTTCAGCCAGTTTTTCTTCAGCTTTCTTTCTCAAAGTGATATCTCTGATGGCGCCGTCAATGAATTTTGGATTTCCTTCTTTATCAAAAACTAAACGAGCATTAACTGAAACATCCTTTACAACGCCGGTTTTTGTTTGAATTTTTAATTCATAATCCCGAACTTCCCCTTTTTTCTTAATTTCTTCGAGAAAAACATTTCTATCACCCTCATTCAAATAAAGATTAAAAACAGATGAATTCAGAAGTTCTAACCTGTTGAATTCAGAAAAATAATTAACGGATGGACTTATGTCAATAATGATTCCATTTAAGTCTATTTTATAAAACACATCCTGAACGTTTTCGAAAATAGTTCGATATTTTTCTTCACTAGCAAAAAGCTCATCTTCAATAAATTTTCTATCAGTGATATCTTCCTTTACCGCAACAAAATGAGTAGTTATACCATTATTATCTATAATTGGTGAAATAGAAACTGACTCCCAATATAAATCGCCACTTTTTGTTCTGTTGCATAACTCTCCGCTCCAAACCTTACCAGAAGAAATGACTTTCCAAAGTTTAGCATATTCTGCACCTGCTGTTAGCCCTGATTTTAACAAACGTGGATTGTTCCCAATAGCTTCTTGATATGAATAACCGCTTACTTTTGTGAATTTAGGATTCACATATTCAATATTTCCGTTTGCATCAGTGATTATTACAGATGCTCCACTATGCTCAACAGCGGTCGAAAGCTTTCTGGAAAGCTCTTCTGCTTCCTTCCGGGCGGTAATTTCGCGGAAATTAATTACAATTGATTGAACACTCGACTCATCAAGTAAATTACTAAATGTACTTTCAACCCATTTCCAGATTCCGGTTTTATCTTTGAAGCGATATTCTATCGTTGGGAAATATGTAGGGTCTTCGATCAGTCTTCCAAGAGTTGCTAAAACAAAATTCAAATCGTCGGGATGCGTAAACTCTACCGGGTTTCTATTCAAGAGCTCATCCTGTTCATACCCAAAAGTTTTTTTTAGCAGAAGGACTCACATATTTAAAATGACCTTCTGAATTTAGGAGTACAATACCGTCAGGAGCTTTTTCAATCAAAGCCTGATAATGTTGTCCAATTTTCTTAATTTCATCATCCTTTTGCTTGCGTTCTGTAATGTCGATAATAGTACCTATTAGTTTTACAGCATTCTTTTTTTCATCAAATTCAAGTTCAGCAAAACCATGCAGCCAACGAATTTCGCCATCATTTTTTCTTATGATTTGATATTCTTTATCAAATTTTAGATATTTTCCTATGACTGAATTAGTCACATAATCAAGCATGATGTCTTTCCAATCGGGATGAACAATATCCGCCCAACCATCAAGTGTGCGAATATAATCTTTATCAATTCCAAAAATTTCATCAAGAACTGCTGAGCTTTTCCAAATACCCGTTGAAAAATCCCAGGCAAAACTGCCAATGTGAGCAACCGATTGAGATTCTCTAAGCAGTCGTTCGCTCTCATTTAATGCTTCTTCAGCTCGTTTACGCATGGTAAAAAGCCCAACCTGATTAACAAAAAGTTCAATTATTTCAGCATTCTTAATAGATTTTCCTCTTTCAAAAATTAAAGTAAAATCTCCGATGGGAATATTGTTTTTTGAAATTTTCACAACAGCAACTTCTCCAACATTAAAGGTCTTTTCTAAAAAAATAGAAATTTTTGATGAAATCACATTACCGGTAAGTTTATGTAAGGCATCAAAAACAGTAATAGTTTGATTCTTAATCTTTCCTTCCCTAACCGGATCAAATTTCCATTTCTTATTGGTTAGATCAAATCCTAAATAATAAGAAGCTTTTTTAATAACATCACTTAAGCCTGATACAGCAACAGTAGTGAAATCAAGCCCACTTTCGTCAAATAAATTATAAACAGCGTATTTGGCTCCTGACATCTCAAGCATGAAATCAGTCACTTTTTTATAATCAATCTCAATTGGACTTAAATCAATTAGTTCGCTGCTAGAGAAAAGTACTTTTTTCAATATATCCCGTTTCTCTTGTAATGCTTTTTCTGCAATTTTACTATAAGTAACATCACGAGCGGATCCTACTAAACCAATAAACTCATTTTTATCATTAAAAAGAGGTGCTTTATTTACATCCAGATAAAGAAACTTGCCCTTCACATTTCCAAATTCATCGAACTGCATTTGTTTCATTTCTTTTTTGGTGATTTCATCAGAATTGACACAAAGCTCACCAAAAGTATACCATTCGGGATTATCTGGATGCGATTTACGTTCGCGAAAAGCAAAATAATAATCATCTTTTCCAATAGGTTCATCTGTATCAACCGCATTTAAAAGTTTTTCGCAAACTGCTTTATTTGCAAAAATAAATCTATTATTGAGATCTTTTGCCCATAACATATCAGGCATAGTGTCGCTCATTAAACGCATTAAGGTATACAAATTGAAATACTTTTCTTCACTTTCACGTAATGCTTTTTCAGCAAGCTTACGTTCAGTGATGTCAGTTAAGGAGGTCACCCTAACATGTTTGCCTTTATAAAACATCATTTTACTTCTTAGCACACAAGGAAACTTCCTTCCGTCTTTTGTAATTGCTGTTGATTCATAAGGAAGTTCGTATCCTCTAAGCATATTATTCATCACCAATTCTCTATCTTCAGGAACAATCCATTCTGTTCCATATCTGCCAATAGCTTCCTCCGTTGTGTAACCAAAGATTTTTTCTGCAGTTTGGTTTTGTTCAATGCACACCCCCTTTTCAGAAATAAAAATAGATTCAAAAGTAGCTTCACTTAAACCACGATACTTTTCGCGGCTTTCTTCAAGTTCAGCAATAGCCAGTTTTCGCTCAGTAATATCAGTACTTACACCTTTAAATTTAACAACAACATTTTCTATTATTATTGGCACTAATTGATTCTGAATCCATATTAAATTTCCATTCTTTGTAATAAAACGTAATTCCTGAGTTATTGGCTTTTGAGTTCGCATTACAAATTCTTCAGCCTCTTTAATTAAATATAAATCGTCAGGATTAACATGGCTAATAAACAAATCATAGCTTGGTTCAATTTCGTATGGTTTATATCCAAAAACACAATAAAAGTTTTTAGACCAAACAAGTTTCTTATTTAAAACATCAAATTCCCAGCTTCCCATATTCGCAATTTCCTGCGCAATATCCAATGATTCTTCGCTGTTTATTAATGCAACTTCAGCTAATTTTCGTTCAGTGATGTCCCTAGTTACTCCATACAAACCAACACAAATGTTATTTTCATTAAAATCA
Source organism: Bacteroidota bacterium (assembly GCA_037144095.1). Lineage (GTDB taxonomy): Bacteria > Bacteroidota > Bacteroidia > Bacteroidales > CAIXTV01 > CAIXTV01. The sequence continues at coordinate 7,396 of JBAWXL010000102.1, read as the reverse complement.
GGTGTAACAAGCACTTCTCCTGTTTTTACACTACCATCCTTACAAAGATAATCTAGCACAAGCATTTGCTTATAGTCCTTTGGGGGGCCATCTAAAGTTGAGTAGCGAAAAACTTCAGACTTGAAAATTTCCAAGGCTAAAATAGACGATTCCGGCGTGAAACGATCAGTAATGGATTGATTCAAATATTCATCAACCGTATATCCGGTAAACCTTTCAATAGAGGGTGAAACAAAAAGACTTTTACCATTCAAATCCATATTCCAAACAACATCACTGATTTTTTCAGTAATCAAGCGATATTTCTTTTCACTTTCCTTAAGAGCAGCTTCACTTTTCTTGCGGGCTTCTATTTCTTTCTGAATATCATCCATCAAATTTAAAGTAGCCGAATAATTTACTTTTAATTCATTGGTACGTTGTTCAACTAATAATTCAAGTTTTTCAGTTTCTTTATCTTTTGCAATATTTGCATTTTTAATCTTAACCATGGAACGTATTTGTGCTTTAAGTTCCTGCAAGTCGAATGGTTTTGTAAGAAAAGCCTCGGCACCACATTCTAAGGCCCGGGTTCGGCTTTCTTTGTCGCTTTTATAAGCTGTAATAAAAACAACCGGTATATCCCGAAGTTTCTTATCAGATTTCAGGTTCAGGCAAACTTCAAAACCATCCATTTCGGGCATAATGATATCGAGCAATATCACATCAGGATTATTAGAAGAAGCCAATTCGACGCCATCCTTGCCGCTTAATGCCGTTAAAGTTTCGGCATACGGAAAAGCCTCTTTTACCAGTGCTTTTATAACAATAAGATCATCCTTATTATCATCAATAGCCAGAATTTTAATTCTTTTATTTTCCATTTAATTTATGGCGTAATATTTAACACAGCAATTATTCATCATTTAATTAGCATAATTCTCTGTAAGCCAAAGTGAATTGTTTGCATTTCTATAGTCGATGTATTTTGGATTAATAATATTCAGCAAATTTACAACTTTCAATCAAATAAATTAAAAACCGAATGAAATATATCTAAATTTATATTTGTTTGTGCTTCATTCAACAATATTATATTTTTCTTCCTGACCCATTTGTTTGCAAAGCTCATTTACTTCCTTTTTAAGTTCTATCATTTTAACTTCTCTGCCGACCGTCAGACGATGCCACTGCTCTAATTCGTTCATTTTTTCTTTAATTATATTTTCAGCATTTTTTGATTCAGTAATATCAACATTGGTGCCTTTTAAGGCGACCAGAATTTTATCTTTGAAAATTGGGACTATATTATTTTGAAGCCATTTATAAGTTCCATCAGGAAAAGTAATTCGTATTTCTATTGCGATTGGTTTTTTGTATTTATGGATAGTTTCTAAACTTTCATCAATAAAATGCAAATCATCAGGGTGAATTCTGCTTTTAAAATACTCAAACGTGGGATCTACTTCATCGGGGTTTAACCCAAACAAGACAAAGCAGTTTTTCGACCATGAGTTTTTGTTAGTATGAAGATCATACTCCCAACTGCCCATTTTTGAAATTTCCTGAGCATAATCTAATGATGATTCGCTTTTCTTAAGATTTTCCTCTGAATGTTTGCGTTCTGTAATATCTTGAAATATGACCAAATGTTCCCCTTTATAGGTTGGGGAAAATTCGGTTGCACTAACAATAGCTATTTTATCTGTTCCGTCTTTGCAATGCACTTTCACTTCCTTTGGGGAGAATGTTTTCTGGTATTTTTTCACTAATTCAAGTTCAGCAATCCATTCATTAGTGATTTTTTCTCTGTATTCAGGATGGGGATAAGCTTTAGGAAACCAGTCTGAAACGGTTGGAACATCTTCTAATGTGTAGCCAAACGCCTGAATAAACGCCGGATTCAAATAGGTGATCTGTAACTGTTCGTTGTTTATCGCCATTGCAATAGGTGAGCTTTCAATTATTGCCCGAAACCTGTCTTCACTATTTTTTAATTTTTCTTCTGATAGTTTGCGCTGGGTTACATTGCGGATATAACCCCCTATTCCTATTTTCCCACTTACATATTCGACCGGAAACTTCACTGTTTCGTAAACATCATTCCCAAATGTTTCTTCTGATATGTGCAATTCATTTAATTCAATCGCTTTTTGGTCAGATGCCCTGCATAATGATGCAAATGCTTCATCCATCAACTCAAAATCAGTTTTCCCTAACAAATTTTCAAGTGTGGTACTATAAAATCGGCACAAGGCTTCGTTTCCAAATAAATGTTCAAAATTTTCATTCTTCAGAAATATAAAGTCAGGAGAAGCATTGAAAAACGAACTTCGTATTTTCTCACTTTCATTGAGGTTTTCAGTGGCTATTTTAAGTTCGCTTATGTCTAATTGATTCGACAGGAAATATTTTGGATTGCCTGATTCATCATATATAACGGTGGAGGATAGCAAAACAAATAAATGCGTTCCGTCCTTGCGCAAAACTTCAACTTCTCGTGCTTTGAGCGAGCCATCTTCATACAATTTCTTTAAAACTTCGCTTCTATCTGCTTTCGTTGCATATAATTGTTTGACGTTTAATTCTTCCTTAATTATTTCTTCAACACTATGATAACCGTACATCTGCGCAAAAGCCCGATTTGCCTGAACCAAGCGTCCATCAGGTTCGACAATGGATATTGCCATCAGCGAGTTCTCAAAAAGTGAACGGTATTTCATTTCGCTTTCTTCCAAAGCTTTTTCCGATTGTTTACGAGCAGTAATGTCCACATTTACACCTAAAAAGAATTCAGCTTCTCCGTTTAGGCTATATTCTACTTTTGCCGAGCATCTCAGCCATACCGTTTTTTTATCAGAAGGTCGAATAATTCTATAATCAATATCAATGGGAATTCCTTTTTGCAGGCAATTATCTGCCGCAATTTTTATTTTCTCTTTATCCTCAGGATGAAGCATTTCTTTCCAGGTGTCAAGCTTTGTTAGTTGATTGGGATATAAACCAATAATTTTGTCCATCTGAGTGGAAGTAGTGACTAAACCATTTGTAAGGTTATAACTAAAACTGCCCATATTGCCCAACTCCTGAGCTTGGTTTAGCCGCTTGCTTGACAGTTGCAATTCGGCTTCAGCATGTTTTTTTTCAGTGATATCGCGACTGTAGATGGCAATTCTGTCCACTATTCCTGAAGCATTTACAATAGGATAGATATGGCTTTTCATCCATCGTCCATCACGGCTATCTTCAAACGAAAGCGGCTTTGCGCTTGCGAATACTTCATCAATAAAGGGCTTGCGAAATCCAATCACTTCTGATGCCATAAAATCAGAAACTTTAAGCCCTATGAGCTGTTCTGGCAATGCGTTCAGGCGCTTTGCAGCCACGCTGTTTAATGCCAACAAGGTATCATCAGCAGCAATTAAATAAATAGATTCGTCGGTCGAATTGAAAACCGCACTCAAGTTGGCTTCAGTTTCAAGCAACATTCCCTCAAAAAGGTTGCGCTCTGTTATATCATGAATTATCGAAAACAGTATCTTTTTCCCTTTGAATTGTATGGGCGAGGAGTGCACTTCAACAGCTCTGATTTCTCCATTAGCTAATTTGTGTGGAAAAATAAAATAATTTCTTTTGTTTTGCGAAGCATTCAAACGATCGCTTTTAATTTGGTCATGCGAAAACATATTAATCTCATAGATATACATCGAACATAGTTTCGATTTCGTGTAACCATAAAACGCAACTGCGGCTTCATTGGCTTCTATAATCAAACCCGAATCAGGTTCAATGAGGAGTTGTATTGAACTGTGCTGATCGAAAATAGATTTAAAGAACAGTTCATTTTCATTCAAACCCGCATTATGGTTTGGATTTGAAGCCATATCGTCGTGAGCAACTGTGGCTTTTCGAGATCGTTCGTCTGATGTTTTATCATGCATATTCATAAGCAAAAGTATTCTTTGATGAAAACAACTTCAATTAGAAATTGCGTTGTAAAAGTAGTAAAAAAAAGAATCACTACTTTGATTTAAGTTGAATACTTTTTGAGTAAGGGCTAAAGACTTTTAGATTGAAGGCTGAACGGAAAGCTAAAATTACAGATGAGTCACTATTAATAGAGCATAAAAGCCAACAATCTGCAATAGAAAATCGGTAAAAGTCAATTTAAATCTTGGGCAAATCTGAAAAGTATGGAAAAACAAATAATAGCCACAGATTCACTGATTAATAATTTGAATCATCGTTGTCCGACTAATCTATATGTCGTCCCTTACAGGACTTAAATTTAACTCATCACTTTTCTCTACCGATATATAATCCCTACGGGATAGCAGGTTTCCGAAATCCTTTGTCCTGTAAGGACATAATATCGGTAGAAATATTGATAAGGATGAGATGTAAGCCCCATCGGGGCGAAATATTCCGATATAGATAGCAATTAAGATATTCAGCTTAATTTAAAATTTCTCCCTGACAACAATGAATTTGAACAGTTCTGATAATCAGTAAATCAGTGGCTATCTTATCTTAATTTTTTCTGATAAAAACTCATTCGTAGCAGAATCAATCTTTTTGTTCGAAAAAGACCCTTCACTGCAAAACGAAAACATCAACTAAACGTCAGACCCTTAATACCGAAGGACTAATACCGAAGGACTAACGCCTGCCTACGGCTCCACCTCGATGGGCGAAAGTATGATATTGTGCACGATAACCCCATCGGGAGTTATCAAAAGTGGAGCCGAGTAGGGCGCAAAACCATACATGACCGCCTCAATGCTATTGTATTTTGTAAGCACATGTTCATCCTCAAAATCACCATCTTCATCGGCTTGCAGCACCAAATCGGGCAAATCCGGACCTTTCAGGCGAATTTCAGTATCAGGAATCACTTCCTGAGTAATACCATTTTTAACATTACCACTCACATCACCAAACTGATCGTCTTCTTCTTTCGCCGAAACGTGCGAAAAACCAATCAGATAATCTTCATATTTCGAATTATCAACTCCATGAAACAACTCCTTGCCAAAATTGCTCAAACGAACAAACTCTTTAAACAAAATATTCCCCTTCGTGAAGCGCTCATGAGTTTTGAGTTTGCGGGTGGCTTCGGCAGCGTCGAGAGCGGTGATAGAATGCATGAAATCATTATTTTTATTGGTAAGAGCGGTGAGCATAGCCGAAGTAAGCCCTTGAGTGCTAATGCCATCAGGATCGAGCAGCTGAGCAGTGGCAATAACCACAGCGGTATTGGTCAAACGAAACAAATCAATATCGTTGAGTTCCGACATGCCCTTAAATCTATAAATAGCATAAAATGGACTGTTTTCAGTCCAACGGTTTATGGCCATCGTACGAATAGAACCTAATTCTTTTAGCACTTCGCGCCGATTGGTATTTTTAGTTAAAGTTGCCTGCGAAACCAGTCCGCGATACATCGAATCGAGCGGAATCGCATTAAAATCGCTTATTTTTAACCCAAATGCGGTAAGGGTATCCGAGGTAACATTTCGGGTAAGAAATTCAGTGGCATCGCGTTCAACAAATATTTTTAGCGCAAATGAACGTCTGATTAGGGTTCCGTCTGAAGCTCTGTAAAGTCTGCCATCAATGATGATAAAATCCATAATATTCTGTTTTTTAAATTGTTAATTATATATTTTATTGATTTGTCAAAATAGTATTTTACTATTACTGTTAACCACAGCAAAATTACAAAATTATTTTCAATTACAAATGCATTTATATGCAAATTTATTTCAGTTTAAATGATGATGTTTTATGTTTAAAATTCTTCTATTACTTAATAGAGCTGCCAGACACATATAATTCAATGAAATTCAATTAATTTTATGTGTATAATCAAATCGTATATGCGTAATATAGTTTCTTAAATAGGATTAATGATTTTTTTAATGAGAATATTTAATTTTTTATTGAGTTAGTTTAAATCTAAACCTGGGATATTTATTTCTGAATTGCGAATGATAATTTATATTAAATGTATATTTGAATAAATATTGAGAATAACAATTATTTTATTGCGGATATATATTTCTGTAATGCGGATGATCGTTTCTGACTAAATAATAGATTTTCTCAAAATCGAAATTATTATTCTTCTAATAGTTATATATTTTCGGATAATTTATAACTATTTCGAAAGTTAAGAAAGGGTTGATGACAATTAAGAGTGAATTGCACAGAAAAAAGAAACTATTTTTCTGAATTAAGAGATGGTGTTTTTTGAAGAAGATTTTCTCATTGAATATTCAGGAATAATAAAAATTGCTTGAGGTTTGATACAGCTTTAGATTTATAAGCCTATCGACATTATAAATAGATATTATCTACCCGATTGAAATCCAAACCCCTTTAAAAATAGCATTTCTGATTTCGAAAATTTCTCCAAAACCTGATTAGCAAACATCATAAATTTTCGCGCTTCTAATACGAAATTATAAGCTAATGACTATGGACTATCGCATGAATTTTCTCTGAAAATACTTTTTATTATTAATTATCATTTTTATTTCAAGAAATATATCTATTTTTGCTCAAAACAATTTAGCATTATTTCACTACTTCTCTTTAATAATAGAATTTGTAAATGAACATCAAATCAGGCATTAAGAAAAAGCATTCTGAAAAAATAGACATCATTGAGTTTAGCGATTTGTTCAAAATTGCTGACATTCAAATCCTACAAGATTTGTTTGCCGATGCCAATGGTGTTGCTTCCATCATCACTCATCCCGATGGCACGGCCATCACTCGCCCCAGCAATTTTTGCCGTTTATGCACCGATATTATTCATCAAACCGAAAAAGGGAAGGCTAATTGCCAAATTTCGGGCATATTGCTCGGCACTAAAAGTGCCCCCGAACCCGTGATGCGGCTGTGCTTGTGCGGTGGCATGTGGGACGCTTGCGCCACCATCACCGTCGGCGACAAACATATTGCCAACTGGATGATTGCACAGGTGCGCAACAAAGAAGTTGACGAGCAAGTTATTATGGAATATGCCGACGAAATTGGAGCCGACCGCGAAAAGTTTATGACTGCTTTTCACGAAGTGCCAACCATGGAGCTCAAGCAGTTTAACAAAATATCGCGCATGCTCTATGCTTTTGCCAACGAACTCTCCGAAAAAGCTTACAATAATCTGCAATATAAGCGCGAAATTGCCGAGCGCGACCGTCAAAATAAAATATTAACGGAAAGCGAACTACGCTTTCGCACCCTTTTCGAAACTTCCCCTTCCGGCCTTTTGGTATGCGACGAAAATGGAATCATCCTTGAATCGAACCCCGAAATTGCCAAAAACACCCGCTACAGCCGCGAGGAAATGATTGGAATGGACATCAGAAACTTGACCACTCCGGCCACTGTGCCTACTGTTTCGAAAAAC
>JBAWXL010000101.1:0-14337 GCA_037144095.1 Bacteroidota bacterium | reverse complement strand
TATGCTGGAGGAATTACAATATTAGGCGCATTAAGCTTTGGACCAATAGGTATGCTGATTGGCAAACGCATTCTGAGAATTAAAGAATCATTACTTGATGGATTGGCTATACCGATATTATTTAGCATGGCGATACAACGAATGGGTTGTTTGTTTGCTGGATGTTGCGGCGGCGTAATGACAAATAGTGACTTTGGGGTAAGTTATGCTCCTTTCACTACTGCTCACCGGTTTTGCGCTGAACATGGAACCTTAGATACATTAAGTTCATATACACCGGCTTTGCATCCGGTACCTTTATATTTATTGGCAGTTTGTGTGATTTCATCTCTTATTATTTACAAAACCAAACTTTTGTTCAAAGCTGAAGGAAGTCGTTTTATAGCTGCTATTGTACTATTTCTATTGGGCAGAAGTATCGTTGAATTCTGGAGAGAACCTTTGACCGAAGGAATGGTTGGGGATCTTGTTGCAGGATTAAAAGAAGTTCAATGGTTGTTAATTGGTTCAAGTTTAGTGTTGTTGATGGTAATTTATTATAGAGAAAAGCATATTAGAAGTAAGAAAGTAATAAACACTGAAGTTCCTTTCAAACGTTCAAAAATTTCTTTATCTAATGGTTTAATGGTACTATTGTGCTTCGCCACAATATTCATAAGCATAAATAGTTTTTATACACCTGCTGAACTTACAGCAATAATATTATTTAGTGCGATCTCATTTTGTTTTTATGTTGTTGAATACAGTAAGCTGTATTTTCCATATTATAAATTCATTTCTAATAGCATAGTAACATTACTTATTGTTTTATTTTTGCCCATTATGGCACAGGTTTCTTATGATAATTCAGGGGATACCGCATTTACATATAATGAAATTAGTATTGGGAATCAAGTAGGGCTATTTCAACATTATCATCAAGAAGCAATTGAGACAGGGTGTAACACTTATTCATATAATTCAAAATATGAGCATGATATTTACGCATCAGCATTAGGTTTTGCCCGATATTATAATTATGGTTTTCTTAATCGTTTTTATTTTAAAATTAATGCAGCTGTGGCATTAGATCATTCTAACGACCCTCTTGAAATAGATGGGAAAAGATCAACCTATCTTATGTCTGTAAATCCACTTTTAGGACTAGATACCAGATATTTTGGAATGAATATTCAGGCTACTTTTGGCAATTTACACAAACAGGATGTAAAAACTGGAGAACAGCCATTCAGCTTAACTGCTGGCTCACCTGAATTTATATTTACTATTCCGTCCGCAAATTTTAGATTTGGTTCTATGAAAACTTTTGGTGTCTTATTAATAGGTCCAAATAATTTCGGATTGAACACAAATCTTTATCCAATTATGTTAGGTCTTGGATCTGGAAATGGGAAAAATGATGGTAGTTATTTTCGATTTAACATTGGACTTGCAGGCTCAAAACTTGCTGCTGGCATGGGGCTAAAAAGCCTTTTTAATAATAATGCAGTAGAACTAGGCGGGTTTGCCTATAACAACGGAGTATATTTTGGAATTACGTACAGTGCATTGTTCGGAAGAAAAGAGGTCAAGGTTAACAGAAGAGAAAATACAGACTTACAAAATCGGAATTATTTATTTGAAAAAGAACGTAAAAAACAAGAAGACTTTGTTTTATTTATGGACACTTCTGGTCAGGTGAATATGAAAAAACAAAGTGAATTTGCTTTTAAGCAAGATAGTTTAGCGGAAGATAATACTCGAAAGCAGAAAGAAATTGCGTTAAGAAAGGATAGTATAAATAAAGAAAATACTAAGATATTAAATTTGACTCCTTTTGAACAAGATAGCGTGCTTCAATTAACAACTGCAGATGAAAATAACTTTACTATATTGCAGAAAGAAAGAGTTATAGAAGTAAAGAAACTTAATAATTCAAATAAGGAGGTAATAAAAACAATTCAAAAAGGCAAGAAAGTCGTTATTACCTACATCAAATCAGAAAACCTATGCACTGTAAGAGGTAAATTAATTAAAATAAACGATTCGTCAATAGTAGTTGAAAATAACGATCCAATTTCTATTGGCACTGACAATAATATTACGATTCCCTTAGAATCAATTAAAATAATCAGCAGAAAAAAATCTAATGACGGAGTAGCTATAATATTTTTTGGAGGAGTAGCAACTGCAATTGGTATTATCATTGGTGTTTCTTCAATTGGATCAAATGATATTGGAAGAGGGCTTGCTGCAACTATTTATGGCACGATAGGTATTGGAGGAGGAGGCTTATTAATTATCATTGGTGAAGTAACTAATTTACTTTGTTGGAGAACTTTTGATACTGCTAAAGGTTGGTCGCTTTCAATTAAAGAACTAAAAGAATAAATAATAGATTTATTTACTAATTTCAAAACAATGAAAACCTATTTACAACAAATCGAATATACACTGCCAGGGTAATCTCGATACCTTTAGTAATGTTAAAAAACAATTTCAAAACTCAACTATATAATAGTGCAATCATGAAAAAATATTCCTTTCTATTTCTATTCTTTAATCTAGTTTGGTTTAATTCTTCGAAGCTCTGCTTCGAAATAAAAATGTCTTTCAATCAATACCTCGTCAGCTCTGCTGCGAGGTAGTTTATTCTTTTTTTATCATTTACTTCTTACAATCCTTTATTTTGACTAAAATTATTAAAACCAAAACACAATGAACCATTTAAAAATATTGCCTATAACATTAATATTGGCTTTTTGGAGCTTTTTATCAGTGGCACAAAAGTCTTATGATAATTCTGATTCGAATGCTTATAAATATAATGAATTCAGTGCAGGAATTCAGTTTGGTACTTTTCAACACTTTCATCAAGCTGCAAAATCTCATCAATATCTATATTGGATTATTTTCATCCCTGTTTCAGGAACAGGATATGAATTCCCTGAAAGAAAAATACATGACCTATATTGTACTTCACTTGGTTTTGCAACCTATTCTAACAGGGGACTTAATGAACGTTATTATTTTAAAGTAAATATTGCTGGAGCAATTGATAAGTCAAACGACTCAACTGAAATTGACGGTAAGAAATCAGATTGGTTATTGGTTGTAAATCCATTAGTAGGATTTGACACCAAAATGATTGGAATAAATTTACAGATGACCTTGGGAAGACTGCGTCAATTGGATGAAAAAACAGGTGATAAGAAAAATAGTTTATCAATGGGTAAACCTCAATTTACTATTGCAATGCCTTCATTTTATGTACGTATTGCTCCAATTAGAGTGATATATGCAGATTTACGATTTGGCCCAGGTTCCTTTGGAATGAACACGAATACTTATCCAATTATGTTAGGTTTGGGGAGTGGCCTAGGTCACGATAACGGCAATTTTATACATGTGAATTTTGGACTTTCATGGCCATATGCTGCATTCGGTTTAGGGTGCAAGTTCAATTTTGCTAATAGTGCAATTGAATTAGAAGGACTTGCTCATACTTATGGATCATATGGAGGAATTACATATAGCCATAAATTTGGACGAAAAGAAATTAGTTATAAACCAAAAACCACCTACAATTCTCAGCATCAAAGCAAAATAATTAAAGAGAATATTAACAAGCAAAATGACATTGTTCTAATCCAGGATACTTCTTTTAAGAATAAGTCAAACAGAAATGAAGATGTTGTCGTAAATCAGGAAAACATAAATAAAGAAAAAACTGAAAATCAAAATAATTTAAATTTTGAACAAAATGTTATTCCAAAAGAAAAATGTATTCAAATAATGAAGTATGACAAATTAAATGAGAAGGTTCAAAAAGTTATTACAAAAGGGATGAAAGTAAAAGTAGTATATTTTAATGCAGATAGCTTGTCTAATGTTAAAGGGATGTTGAGTGAAATAAATGATTCAAGCATTGTTGTTGTTGCAAATCCAACTTATCGTGCTGAATCAACGGGAGAAGAACATTCAATATCAATTGCTGTTAAATCTATAAAAGTCATCAGCAGGAAAAATCCTGATAAGGGTATTGTGATGATTTTAGGAGGTAGTTTGGCAGGAGTAATAGGCTTTATATTAGTTTTTTCAACAAAATCATATACAGTGGATACTTTTTTCAATATGGTTGGCGGGGGTTTGGGAGGTTCCCTTTTTATTGGCGGTGGCAGTGCTTTATTTATTGCAGGCATAGTGTCTGCAATAGTAAATTGGAAAACATTTGACACCTCAAAAGGATGGGTCATTTCAGTCAAAGACCGTAATAAATAAACATCCATTAAGGTTTTATTAAACGGATTATATTTCATTAAAAAAATCACAATGAAAAATCTTTACTCATCAAACCACATTAGGGAGAGATAAATTTTATCTATTCCTTTATCCAAATAGCTTTATAAGAATATTGTAAGGGTTCATCATACTCTTATAAAGGTTAAAACCAATTTCAGAGCCCAAAAAAATAAATTTACAATCATGAAAAAATATTCTTTTCTTTTCTTAATTTCAATTATAATTTCCTCAGTAAGTACATACAGTCAAGTTGGCTTGCAAAACATTAAAATTTGTGTGATTTCAGATACCCACTATTTTGATAGCACCCTACTAATAAACGATGGTCCGGCATTTCAGATGAATTGGGCACTTGACGGAAATCTATTAAAAGAAAGTCGTGCAATAATGGTTTCTCTATTCGATTCACTAATTTCAGAACATCCCGATATTGTTTTAATTACTGGCGATTTAACTAAGGATGGTGAGTTAATTAATCATCAAAAAATGCTAAATTTCTTTCAGCAATTAACCGCTGCTAATATTAAAGTTTTTGTTACCCCGGGGAATCATGACATTAATAATCCGATGGCATTTTCTTTCGACAATGACACAATGTATACGGTTCCAACCATCGGTCCAGTTCAATTTAAAACCATGTACAACAATTATGGCTACAGTCAGGCGTTGAAAACCGACACGGCTTCATTATCTTATGTAGCAGAACCTATAGTGGGTTTACAAATACTTTCGATGGATGTTTGCCGTTACGATTCAAATTTATATTATTCCCAATCTGTAACTAATGGAGGTTTCAAACCTCATGTGCTTCAATGGGTGAAAGATCGTTTGCAGGAAGCCAAACAAAGCGGAAAAGTAGTATTGGGGATGCAACACCACAATATGCTTGAACACTATATGGGGCAAAAATCAATTTTCTCAGAGTATGTAATAGATGATTATGATACGATCTCTTCACAATTAGCTGATTTGGGTTTAAAAATTGTTTTTACGGGTCATTATCATGCTCAGGATATTGTTGAAAAAACAACTTCGCTCGGAAATTCGATCTTTGATGTTGAAACTGGTTCCGCCATCACCTATCCCTGTCCCTATCGAATCACGTATTTAGCGACAGATACTATGCTTCATATTACGGGGAAACATATCGAACATATTAACTATAATACCGACACTTTAACCTTTCAAGAATATGCCCTTCAAAGTATTCAATCGGTTTTACCGCCCCAGATAATTTATATGCTCATGTCGCCTCCCTATACTGTGGATTCAGCTACCGCTTATGCCATTGAGCCTGCCATAACCGAGACTTTTATTGCACACTTTGGTGGCAACGAAGGAACTCCAACACCACAAACTCAGGCCACTATTACGATGCTTGAATCATCGCCTTATGCCTCTATTGGGTATATACTCGATGGAATTTGGACAGATCTTGCTCCCGACGACTGGACAACAGATATTGACTTAAATAATCCAATCAATATAGGCGTGGCAGAAACATTGAATCTGAATAGGATTTTTTTATTTCCAAATCCATCAATGGGTGTGTTCAATCTGATTCTTCCTGATGTAAAATGCAATATCGAAATTAAAGTTTTTGATTTAGATGGAAAACTGATTTATGATAGGGCACCTAAAGATAACCGCAATATTGTGATTGATATTTCTGATCAATCAAGCGGACAATATGTTATTCAGTTAAGAATAAACAAAAGCATCATTTCAAAAAAGCTTCTTAAATTGTAATTAGAGACATGAAGTTTAAAGGCTGAAGGTTTTTATATTCCTTCAGCCTTATAAATTAAGTCAAAACTGCTTTTAGCCATTTGATATATATCAATTAAGAATTCTTTTCTTCGAATTGAAATATTTTCTTAAAGTTCTTTAAATCTTGATATATCGAATGTTTTTAGCTAAAATATTCAGTTCTAGGTTAGGTGTAATTTTGTTTATTTCTAAATATTATTACGATGAACAGATTTAATATTCAAATTTTCTGCGTATTTTTGTAATGAAATTCCTGCGAAAAGTAATAGGGTATTCTTAAAACCTAACAGGTTTCATCAAACTGTTAGGTTTAGTAACTGAATCGTTTAAAATGACAGCTAAATAGAATAAAATTATGGAAACTAAAATTATTAAAGGAGATATAATAAAAGAAACCATCTTCAATGAAGTAAGAAATGAAGTGGCACAGTTGAAAGAGAAATACAACAAAGTACCCGGCATTGCTTTTATCGGATTTACAGGGGTTCCCCTTGCAAAATACAATATCCCTCTTCATCTTCATTTGGCGCAAGCTGCAGGTTTTAATGTTTTTAATGAAACAAAAACCGATTTTACTACCGAAGAAGAGATGTTTAATCTGATTGACACACTCAATAATCGTGCAGATATTGATGCCATAGTGTTGCTTCAACCCTTGCCTGAGCATCTGAATCCGATTCGGATAGTCAATAGAATTCAGCGTGAAAAAGAAGTAGAAGGCTTTCATCCTCAAAATATGCTAAGCACACTTATTCCGGATATCGAAAGCGAATTATATCCGATGTGTTTGCCGTCTGCCCTTTTTGAAATGTTTAAAGATGCCGGAATGCAATTTGAAAAAGATCAGGAATGGGTGTACATTTTAGACGACGAATTTGTTTCAAACACCTTGACACACATGGTGGTGAAAAGTGCCGCAGCTAAAGTAGTCCCCCACGATTGTTCGCTGGCAATTATCAATAAGAGTTCAAAAAACATGATTGATTACTGCAAAAGAGCCGACATTTTGGTGGTGGTGAGCAAATCACCTGAATATATTCAACCGGAGTGGCTTAAACCAGGGGTTTGCATCATCGACATATATTCTAATTTAGTGAAAGAGGTGACGTCAAAAACTGACCCGACAAAGGTTGTTCCTGTGATAAGGGGAGGGGTGAATGTTGAAAGTGTAATGAATATTGCCGGGGCCATCCTTCCCATTCCAGGTGGATTGATGACAGTGGTGTTGTCTATACTGTTGCGTAATACGATAATTGCTTATAAAAATAGATTGAAGGTGGTAACAAATTGCTGAAGAATGCATTTAGTTTTAAGTGATTTTAGAAGTAAAAATTATAACCAATTAACCATCAAAAAGATCCTTACAAAATACCTAAATTATCAATTGAGTGTCGTTAATTTCCCTTCGAGAGTCGTTAATTTTCCTTTTATAGAACATATTTTTAAAATGACGGTCATTAATCTTCCTCTGAGGGGCCTTAATTTTCGGATGAGAAGGCCTCTATTGCCACTGAGGGAAGATAATTTTCTATCGAGAGGTCTTAATTTTATTCTGATATTGATATATTTTCAATTGAGTGTCGTTAAATTCGTATTGAGTGTCGTTAAATTGGGATGGAGTGTCCTGTAATTCGCATTGAGTGTCGAGTAATTTCTTCTGAGATTTGAGTATTTCGCTTTTATTTCCGTATTTAGCACTACGAGTCGTTCAACGACCACCACGCGTCGTCAAATTTCCTTACGGTATCTTTTACAAACTCCCAACTACCCATTAACCCAACAAGCCATTAACTTATTAACCCAATAACCAAATCCCCCATTAACGCCTCTTAAACGCATCCCATCCCTGTGCTGTTATTTCTATAGCCTGATTGGCGTTTGTAATTAAGTTCATTCCTTCGGCAGCCTCGGTAATATGCCCGATGATGCTGATTTCGGACAATTGAATAATCTTTTCATAATCTTTCAGGTCGATGGTGAAAAGCAATTCGTAATCCTCGCCACCGTTCAGGGCACAAATAAGGGGTTCCATATTGAAATCTTCTGCCGTTTTAACGGTTGTGAAGTCGATAGGGATTTTATTTTCATAAACATTGCAGCCTTTTTCAGAATCGTAGCAAAGATGCATCACTTCAGAGGCAAGTCCGTCGGAGATATCTATCATAGAAGTGGGTTTTATCTGAAGCTCTTCCAGTTTGGCAATGATATCTTTCCGCGCTTCGGGGCGCAACTGACGCTGAAGTACATAATCGTTGTTTTCGATGTCGGGTTGGGCATTGGGGTTTGCCAGAAAGACCTCCTTTTCTCTTTCCAAAATTAATAAACCTGCAAAAGCGGCACCCAAATCGCCACTCACGCAAATAAGATCGCCGACCTGAGCCGTATTCCGATACACTACTTTATCCTGCTCTGCTTCTCCCAAGGCCGTTAGCGACATAAACATTCCGCCTGCGCTTGAAGAGGTGTCGCCTCCAACCAAATCAACCCCATACTTCTTACATGCAAGCTTCAAACCTTCATACAGTTCTTCTATTGCCTCCAGCGAAAAACGATTGGAGATGGCTATGCTTACCAACAACTGACTTGGGGTTCCATTCATGGCATAGATGTCGGAAAAATTGACGATGGCAGCCTTATATCCGAGATGTTTCAGCGGAATATAGCTCAAATCGAAATGTATGCCTTCGGTCAGCAAATCGGTGGAGACGAGCGTGACTTTGTTTTCGTACTTTATTACAGCAGCATCATCGCCAATTCCTTTAATAGTGGAAGTTTGGGTGCAGCCAATCGCCTTTGTCAGCCTGTCGATTAAGCCAAATTCTCCTAATGAGCTGAGTTCTGTTCGTTCTGTCATGTGTTTAATGTTTGAGTCTGCAAAATTAGCAAATTAAACCAGTGGATAAATATCCCCTGTTGCAACAAACTTTTTAATCCGTCAATTGTTATTATCATAACATTCATCATATTATTTGAAGATGTCTGCAAAATATGTTTATTTTGCCATTTATTTAAATCAATTCTAATTAAGCCGGGGGATGTAACTCACCATGAACGAAGACAATAATAATATCATCAGCGAAATCACCGAAAGTGACTATAAATACGGATTTTATACCGATATTGAGATGGATGCTTTCCCAAAAGGTTTATCAGAGGATACGGTTCGTTTTATTTCTGCAAAAAAAAATGAGCCTGAGTTTATGCTGAACTTTCGTTTGAAAGCCTATAAGCGATGGCTCGAGATGGAAGAACCCGAATGGGCACATATACATCATCCCCCAATTAACTACCAGGACATTATTTATTATGCCGCACCAAAAGCTAAGAAAACATTGAACAGTTTGGATGAGGTAGACCCTGAACTGATAGACACCTTCAACAAATTGGGCATTTCGTTGGCTGAACAGAAAGTACTTTCGGGTGTTGCAGTGGATGCGGTAATCGATAGCGTTTCGGTTAAGACTACTTTTAGTGAAACTTTGGCAAAACAAGGCATCATCTTTTGCTCCTTAAGCGAAGCGGTGCAGAATCATCCCGACTTAGTGGAGAAATATATTGCATCAGTAGTCCCTTATGGCGACAACTACTTCGCTGCGCTGAATTCGGCAGTGTTTTCTGATGGTTCGTTCTGCTATATTCCTAAGGGGGTAAGATGTCCCATTGAGCTTTCTACTTATTTCCGCATCAATGCAGCCAATACCGGTCAATTTGAAAGGACTTTGATTATTGCGGATGAAGATTCGTATGTGAGTTACATGGAAGGTTGCACAGCTCCTCAGCGTGACGAGAATCAACTGCACGCTGCTGTGGTAGAAATAGTGGCTCATGCCAATGCTGAGGTCAAATATTCAACGGTTCAGAACTGGTATCCTGGGAATAAGAAAGGTGAGGGTGGAATTTATAACTTTGTTACCAAGCGCGGCATCTGTAAAGGGGAAAATGCGAAGATTTCGTGGACACAAGTGGAGACAGGTTCTGCTATTACATGGAAATATCCCAGCGTAATCTTGTTAGGCGATAATTCTATAGGAGAATTTTATTCGGTTGCCGTCACAAATAACTATCAACAGGCTGATACGGGAACAAAAATGATACATCTTGGCAAAAACACCAAAAGTACCATCATTTCAAAAGGGATTTCTGCAGGACATAGCGAAAATTCTTATCGCGGTTTGGTGCGAATTGCCAAAAATGCAGTCAATGCCAGAAACTATTCGCAGTGCGACTCCCTGCTTTTGGGAAGTACCTGCGGAGCACACACCTGGCCTTACATAAAAGTGGAGAATAAATCTGCCATTGTGGAGCATGAGGCTACGACATCGAAGATTTCGGAAGACCAGTTGTTCTATTGCAATCAAAGAGGGATATCTACCGAAAGTGCCATCGGCTTAATCGTAAACGGATATGCAAAAGAAGTCCTCAATAAACTGCCTTTGGAGTTCGCAGTGGAGGCTCAGAAACTGCTTTCTATCAGTTTGGAAGGAAGTGTAGGTTAATCAAAAATACAAAACACAAATTATTATAAAAACATGCTACTTAAAATACAAAATCTTCACGCATCTATCAACGGGAAAGAAATTCTGAAAGGGGTAAACCTCGAAGTGAACAAAGGAGAGGTTCATGCCATTATGGGACCCAACGGAACGGGAAAAAGCACCCTTGCTTCTGTCATTGCAGGCAGGGAAGTGTTTGATGTTACGGAAGGGACTATTCTATATAACGATAAAGATTTGCTGAGCATGAATGTTGAGCAAAGGGCACGCGAGGGAATTTTCCTTGGATTTCAATATCCTGTGGAGATACCGGGCGTTAGTATGAGCAACTTCATGAAAACTGCCGTGAATGAGATTCGTCAGTACAGAGGACAGGAACCTATTGGGGCGGGTGACTTCTTAAAGTTGATGAAAGAGAAGCAAAAGTTTGTGGAGATACAGGCAAAGTTGACCAACAGGTCGGTTAATGAAGGCTTTTCGGGGGGAGAGAAGAAAAAGAACGAGATTTTCCAGATGGCAATGCTCGATCCAATGCTGTCTATCCTTGATGAAACTGACTCAGGCCTCGATATTGATGCGCTCAGGATAGTTGCCACCGGGGTTAACCTCTTAAAAACAAAAAACAACGCAACTGTTGTGATAACACACTACCAACGGTTGCTCGACTATATTGTTCCCGACTTCGTACACGTGTTATTTGAAGGTAGAATAGTGAAAACGGGTGGGAAGGAACTGGCTATTCTTTTGGAAGAAAAGGGTTATGATTGGATTAAAACCGAAATTGAACAAGCTAAAGCCTAAACCGTCATGAAAACCGCTGATGCAATATTTGAAACGAAGAAGCAATTTATGCTTCAGGCGTTTCAGCAGAATTTTGAGGCTATTTCGGCTTCGGATACTGCCCAAATGACCCGCCTGCGCTCGGATGCTATCAAGACATTCGAGAGATTGGGCTTCCCTACGCAAGCTTTGGAGAAATGGAAGAACACTAATCTGAGTGATGCGCTTCATAACGATTTCGAAATCTCCTATTCGAAGCCGGAAAAGCCTGTCGACATCAACAACATCTTCAAATGTGAGATACATAACTTCGAAACCTATCTGTTTACACAGTTAAATCAGAATTATATCTTCAGTCAATCTCCGCTTACCATCTTAGATAACGGAATTATAGCCGGTAGTTTGGCAGAAGCTATGAAATTGTATCCGGAATTGTTTGCCAAATATTATTCGCAGAAGATTCCTACTGATAAAGATAATGGTTTGGTGGCGTTGAACACGGCTTTTGCACAGGATGGCTTCTTTATTTATGTGCCCGACAACGTTCAGGTGGAGAAACCGGTGCAAATGGTTCACCTTGTCAACACAAATCATAATGTGATGATACATCCCCGAAACCTCATCGTGTTAGGAAAGAACAGCAAGCTGACTCTGCTTCAGTGCGACGACTCAATTAATCATCAATTCAGCTTTATCAATGCAGTTTCGGAGTATTATCTTGATGAATATGCTTCTCTCGACCATTATAAGCTTCAAAATAAGGACGATAAGTCGGTTCTTTATACCCATAACTTCTTTCATCTGGAAAACAACAGCAATCTATCCACCAATACCATCTCATTGAACGGCGGATTGATACGCAACGAAGCCTACATCAGCATTGATGGCGAACATTGCGATGTTAATGCTTACGGATTGTACCTTGTGGATGCAAAACAGCATGTTGATAATAACATCTTCGTCGAACATCTGAAACCCAATAGCAATAGCAATGAGCTTTTCAAGGGAATTATTGATGATCAGGCTTCAGCAGTGTTTAACGGGCATGTTTATGTGAAAAAGGACGCTCAAAAAACCAATGCTTTCCAGAGAAATAAGAATATTTTGATGACTAATGAAGCAAAAGTGAACACTAAGCCTTTCCTTGAGATATATGCCGACGACGTAAAGTGCAGTCATGGCGCAACGGTGGGACAATTGGACCCTGAAGCCTTGTTTTATTTGCGCTCAAGGGGAATTTGTGAACGTTCAGCCCGCATGTTGCTGATGTATGCTTTCGGTGTGGAAGTGGTTAACAACATTTCTATCGAAATACTAAAGACCCGCATTGCCAAAATGGTTGAAATGCGTCTCAAGGGCGAACTTTCTATCTGCGACCAGTGCGTAATTCACTGTAAAGACGAGAAAGAAATTACATTCAACATTGATTTGAGCAAAATTTAATGTTATCCTCAATAATAAATTCTATAAAAATCCAAAATTCCAAGTCTCAAATTTCAAATTCAAGGGGGAAAAACCATCAATTGGGGATTTCCTCCTTGGAATTTGGAATTTGGAGCTTGAGACTTGGGTCTTTTTAATAAACATAAACTGGTTTTAACAAGTAATATTCCCCCCAAGATGCCCAACTTCGACCCAATTTCCATCAGAAACGACTTTCCCATATTGCAAACACAGGTTTATGGCAAACCTTTGGTGTATTTCGATAATGCTGCCACCACTCAGAAGCCGCAAGTGGTGATTGATGTGCTGAATAACTACTATACGCATCAAAACAGCAACATTCATCGTGGGGTTCACTACCTTTCGCAGGAGGCAACGACGGCTTTTGAGAAGGCAAGGGAGAGTGTGAGGGGTTTTATCAATGCTAAACATACGCGTGAGGTCATTTTTACGAGAGGAACGACGGAATCTATCAACCTTGTGGCGTCATCTTTCGGAAAACGCTTTTTGAAAAAGGGGGATAACATCATTATTTCGGCAATGGAGCATCATTCGAACATTGTTCCCTGGCAAATGATCTGCGAAGAGCAACATGCCGAGCTGAAAATCATCCCAATTGACGAAAACGGGGATATTATGATGGATGAATTCGAGAAATTGATTACGGATGAGACGCGTTTGGTGGCGGTGACGCATATTTCGAACGTGCTTGGGACGATTAATCCTATTAAAAAGATCATTAAGAAGGCGCATCAGTTTGATGTTCCGGTGTTAATCGACGGTGCGCAGGGAATTTCGCACACTGAGGTGGATGTTCAGGCGCTAAATTGCGATTTTTATTGTTTTTCGGGACATAAAATGTACGCTCCTATGGGCGTGGGGGTTCTTTATGGTAAGGAATTCTGGTTAGATCAAATGCCTCCGTATCAAGGGGGAGGGGAAATGATTAAAGAGGTGACATTTAAGAAGACTACCTATAACGAACTGCCCTATAAGTTCGAAGCGGGGACGCCCAATGTTGGGGATGTGCTCGGTTTGGAGGCTGCCATACAGTATGTGCAAAAGTTGACCCTGCCCGCGATTGCTGAATACGAGAATACCTTGCTGCAATACGCCACTTCGCGACTATCTGCTTATGAAGACATTACGATTATCGGCAATTCGAAGGAAAAGGCTTCGGTTTTATCGTTCCTCATCGAGCAAGTGCATCCTTATGACGCAGGGGTGATTATCGACAAGATGGGAATTGCCATACGCACGGGACATCATTGCGCACAACCCCTCATGGATTGGCTGAATATCTCAGGTACCATGCGGGCTTCCTTCGCTTTTTACAACACAAAGGAGGAAATTGATAAGATGATGGACGCTGTGGTGGTGATTAGGACGATGTTCCTATAGGAAGTCCCAAATTCCAAATCTCAAATTCCAAGTCCCAAGGAGGGAGTTCGGGGATTTTTAGCGTTTTTTTCAAATACGCTTTAGGAAGTCCCAAATTCCAAATTCCAAATTCCAAATTCAAAGGGGGGAGTTCGGGGATTTTTAGCGTTTTTTTCAAATACGCTTTAGG
>JBAWXL010000100.1:0-14366 GCA_037144095.1 Bacteroidota bacterium | reverse complement strand
GAGTTGTAAGGAAAACAAATTTTAGTGTAATCAGCACCAATTTGAGTATAGGTAGAACCGATTGAGGTGTAAGGAGAACAAATCTTTATTTAAGCAGGATAAATTTAAGTGTAAGTATTATATATTTGACTTGCACCATTATCAATTAGATTTGCACCCTTATCAATTTTATTGCAGGTGTCTATCATAGCAATATAGCCATCGTTAAATTGATTTTTAGTAAAATATATGTCGATTTTAGTATTAGTTAATGGATTTTGATACTCGTTAAATGGACCAAGAGTATTAATAATAATGGTTTTATTATCATGGAATGGAGTTTTGCTTTTATCAGTATTTATTTTTGAATTATTAATCGAACTGTTTTGTTTGCAAATGGGAGGGAAGGGATAAAAACCTAACAGGTTTTGAAAACCTGGTAGGTTTAGTCGGTAAAACACTTAAAATGAGAGGGAATAAAATCAAAATAGAGTTGAATAATTGATATTTATTCTTACTTAAACCTAAGAAATGATGCATTTTTGATTAAAAATCATTAGAATAATTAAAGAGATAAGATGCAGTAAATCATTTTAATAGCCTAAGCTAAA
Source organism: Bacteroidota bacterium (assembly GCA_037144095.1). GTDB lineage: Bacteria > Bacteroidota > Bacteroidia > Bacteroidales > CAIXTV01 > CAIXTV01. The sequence goes on along the minus strand of JBAWXL010000100.1, from coordinate 13,776 downwards.
GTAATCCGCTGAAGATTTAACATTTTTTAACATAGCATTTTTATACAGGTATTAGATATTATTGTACATTTGTACATTCAAATAATTATAATTAAACAGTAAAATACATAATAAAAGAGACTTAATCTGTAAACTTTAATACGAAATTTTATGGAAACAAGACATGAACTCAAATTTTCGCGCGATTTAAGATTGGAAGATCTTATGGCGAAGAATGAAACCACCTTTAATGGTATTCCTTTATTCGATGTAGAAAAACTAATTTTCGATGCTTGCATGGTTTTGCTTAAAGCTGCTGCCGAAAAATATGGCTATGATACTTCGACGTTTTCCAAATCGAAAATGAGTTTGAAGGAAGCTATGGGTGTGGTTGTCATTACGTTTGCCGAAAGGGCATCGGTTCAGGCAAACCAATTGCATCATTATGATTTGGAAAATATGTTGAGCAAAGCTTTATCTTATATTAAAGGAGCTTCTGCTTTGAATGCTTTTAACCGTGCCACAGCGCTTATGAATATAATGGATGACAATAAAACCACTTTAACCATTATTGAAACAAGTGATATCACCTCAATGCGTAATGCTATTGATTTGTTTAGCGATTCGATGAACCTGCCTAAGGAAGAAATCAAGGGTAAGAAAGCCGAAACTACCGATGTTATTGCTGATTTGTTGAAAGATGTGGATGGACCTGTTGCAAGAATGGGGAAATTGATTGATTCGTATAAATCGCCCATACAGGGGAAATGGTTGGAAAATGCCAAGATTGGTAAATCGAGTGGCATACGCCATATTGATTTGTGGGTGAAATATGCCGATTCTGTTACCGGCAATAGACTTGGAGGTGTTAGCACCACCATTAGTGATGGTGTAAAGACGATTGTGAAAAAGAGCTCCAGGGATGGTAATACGAAATTTACAGGTCTGGATAGCGGAAATTATTCTGTTTTATCGGAAAAGAAATCGCATATCACACAAACCCAGAATAATATTGGGGTTGACGGGAAGAAGGTGGTAAGGATAGAAATTAAGATGGTGAAAAAGTAGGCTTTTGGGCTTTTAGACATTTAGGTGTTTAGGCTATTAGGAAGAAGGCTTGCTCGGTAGGGAAAGCCAAATGTTATCTATCATTAAAAAAATAGACAGAATGGCAACAAAACCAGTGCAATAAATTAGTATGATTTAAAAACTCGATAAAAAATATTAGTATTCAAATTTAAATTAAGATGTTATGAAAACAAAAGTTTTATCATTTTTATGTTTACTTAGCTTAATGATTTTTTCCTGTATAAATCAATCTGAAAAGAACTTAAAATTAGGAAAAGAAATGCTTGCGAAAAATAATTTTTCCGAAGCAAAGAAATATGTTGATGAAATAATAAAAGATTCAACAAATAAAGATTCTCTTTTATTTGAAGCTTATTTTTTAAGAGGTATTATCAATGATTCTTTAAAAGACCAAAAACAAGCATATAAAGATTATTCAAGTGCACTAAAATTAAATAAAAACTGTGCAGAGTGTTATTATAATATTGGAATGATTTATTGGTGGGATTCTGTTAACAATGTAAAAGCAATTGAATATTTTTCAGAAGCAATTAAGATTAATCAAAATTATTCGAATGCTTATATTGGACGTGCTAATGCATATTATGATTTAAATGAAATTGAGAATGCAATTACTGATTTTAATAAAGTAGTTATTTTATACCCTGATAGTTTTAATGGATATTTTCAAAGAGGAATTTTCTATAAGAATATTGGCAAAAAAGACTCTGCAATTGCTGATTTTATAATGGCTGTAAAATTTGATAAAATTTATGATAAGAAAGCAGACCCCTATTTTTTCCTTATTCCACTTCTTTTTGAAAAAGGAAGCAATGAAGATGCAGTGAAATATTTAACTTTAGCTATTAAAAAATATCCTAAATCTGCGGAATATTATTCTAAGCGTGGTGCAATATTCTATACACTTAAGCGATTTAATGAATCAATAAATGATTTGACAAAAGCAATAGAGATTGACTCTAAGGATAATATGAACTATATGATTCGCGCACTAGTTTATTTAGAATTAAAACAAAATGACAAGGCTTGTATTGATTTACACAAAGCACAATCATTAAATAATAAATATGTTAAAGATTTAATTGATGAAAATTGCAAATAGTAATTAATCTTAAACATTAAACAAATAAAGAAATAATCTTATGTCAAATGAAATACAACCTACCAAAGTTGACCTTTTAACTTTTTATCAAAAAACTCATAATACATGGAAAGAAGGTAAAGTTATAGAATTTAATCCAGAATCCAAAACAATTGCGAATGCAAATTCATTAGAGGAATTTATTAAACGAATTGAAATTTATACTGGAAATTCAATTCAAATAATTGCTGAAAAAATTGGATTTCTTGAAGATGAAGTTCTTATATTTGCAATAGCCAAAAAACTTCTATTGACAAACAAACGTTATTTTATTTCAGATAGAGAAGAATTTGAAGCATATTTTTTGAATAAAATTAAGAAAGTAAAAAGAAACGGATTATTTATTTTAATTATTGTATTTAAAGATGGATTTGAGTTGGAGTTTTCATTTAGAGGTGATTATATTACAATGGAAGGTGTGGAAAAAGCAATGAAAATTGTACCATCCTATGTCCCAAATATACCAATTAATAATCTTGATTTAAAATTGATAGAAAAATTACAAGTTGCTAAAAAAACAAATGAACTTACTTCAAAAGATGTTTGGGAATGCACTACCTGTGGTTCATTCAATCCAATATCATCTGAAAAATGTTCCAATATAAAATGTGCTAATAAGGAAAATTCTGGGAGTTTGTTTAATGTAGAGAAGAAAAGAATGAAAGCTGGTGCAATTCCTGGAATAATTATGATGTTATTTGCAGTTGTGTGGTTTTTTATTGGTTATAATTTAGGTTGGGTGTTTTTCTATCCGCCAATTCTTTTTATAATAGGCCTTATTGCGTTTCTAAGAGGAGTAATTACTGGAAATTTCAGCGGTGAGAAAAAAAATGAAAAATAAAGAAAATAAAATCAACGATATGATTAAGTGGACGATTACTTTCAGTTTGTATATGGCTCATGGATTGTGAAGGAGCCCCCCTTTCACCGCTGTTTGGTTGCGCTCCTCGGTGAAATATTCAGATCACCGTCCATTTTTTTGTATGCATTACTGGACTAAATCCTTAGGGTGATCGGAATCTGCAATTCGGCTCTGAATATTTGATAATTTGCAATTATTATCTTTTAAGCACATTCCGATCAAAAGAAAAACAAAAGCCAATTCCCCCATGAAAAAAACTATTCTTTATTTGTTGATTATTTGCTCTGCCATGATGGTGCAGGCACAAAAGATAATAAAAACAAGCGAGCCACCGCGCCCCAAAGGACAAACGGATGTACTTCAATTGGCTTGTACGCCAATCGATACGGTTCGCATCGCCTTTATCGGACTGGGTATGCGGGGCAGCGATGCCGTAAACCGCTATATGTATATTGATGGCATAAAGGTGGTGGCATTGTGCGATATGGTCGACACGAGAGTGCAAACATGCCAGGAGGTGCTGAAGAAATTCAATCGTCCCGAAGCTGCCTCTTACGTTGGCGAAGGCGCATGGAAGCAGGTTTGCGAACGTAAGGATGTCGATTTGATTTATATCTGCACCGATTGGAAAATGCACACCCCCATTGCCGTATATGCCATGGAACACGGCAAACATGTGGCTACGGAAGTTCCTGCCGCGCTCACTATCGACCAATGTTGGCAGTTGGTCAACACCGCCGAGAAAACCCGTCGACATTGCATGATGTTAGAAAACTGTTGCTACGATTTCTTCGAAATGGCTACGCTGAATATGGCTCAAAATGGGCTGTTCGGCGAGGTGATGCACTGCGAAGCGGCTTATATACACGATTTGCGCTGGTTAAACTTCGATGAGAAAACGGGTTATTGGGACATGTGGCGCCTGAAATATAATACCGCACACACAGGAAACCCTTATCCTACGCATGGTTTGGGACCTGTGTGCCAGATTCTGAATATTCACCGCGGCGATAAATTGGATTATCTGGTTTCCATGTCGACCAATCAGGTGGGCATGACGGAGTATGCTAAAAACAAGTTCGGTGCAGGCTCAAACTATGCACAAACGCCTTACAAATTGGGGGATATGAACACGACCATCATCCACACAGCAAAAGGGAAAACCATTATGGTGCAACATGATGTGACCAGTCCGCGACCTTATAACCGCATTCATCTGATCAGTGGTACTAAGGGCTTTGCCGAGAAATATCCCGTGCAAAACATTGCCCTCGAACCGAATGCTCATAGCTTTTTAAACAAAACGGCACTGGATTCGATATTAAAGGTTTATGAGCATCCTTTTGCAAAGGAAATGGGGGAGAAAGCCAAGATGGTGGGCGGTCACGGGGGCATGGATTATATTATGGATTACCGTTTGATCTATTGTTTACGAAACGGTTTGCCGCTGGATGAAGATGTGTATGATGCTGCCGAATGGTCGAGTATAGTGGAACTTTCGGAGAAGTCGGTATTGAATAATTCTGCTGCGGTTCAAATACCAGATTTCACGAGAGGGGCATGGAATAAGCTTAAGGGGCTGAAGTTTGCGAAGTGAAATGTAATCATATTGTAGTGGTAGAAAATGTAGGGGCAGAAAATTTTCTGCCCCTACAGTGTGCAAACCTTTAGAATATGGGGTTTTCCTCTTGGGACTTGAGACTTGAAATTTGGGTCTTGGGTCTTCTTCCATCAGCCTAATAAGCTTCAGCCTATCAGCCTTTTTTCTTCCAAATCTTCTCAATCTCTTCCAAGGTTTTACCCTTAGTTTCGGGCACGAGTTTCCAGATAAACCAGGCTGCCAATATGCCCATCAGTCCATAAACCCAATAGGCGAAACCATGATGGAATAAATCGGTAAGCCAGTTGTTGTCGTTCATCATAGGGAAAGTCCATGAGATTATGAGGTTGGCAATCCATTGCGCAGCAACCGCAATCGACATAGCTCCGCGTATGCTGTTCGGGAAGATTTCGGAGAGTAACACCCAGGTCACTGGTCCCCAACTCATAGCAAAACCGGCGGTGTAAATCAACATAAACACCAAAGCCAGCAATCCCTGACTTTGCATATAGAAACTCAAGCCCAGGGCAAACATACTGATGCCCATGGTTAGGGCACCGATAATCATCAGTGGTTTTCTCCCAAATTTATCAACGGTATAGATGGCTAAGACTGTAAATACAAGATTGATGATGCCAATGATGATGGTTTGTAATAGTGAAGAATCTGTGCTCGAACCCATATTACGAAAGATGTTTCCGGCATAATACAACACCACATTAATGCCGACAAACTGTTGGAAAACGGATAGCATGATGCCAATAAAAATGACAAAGAAACCATAAGAAAGCCAGGGGACGTGAGTTTCGTGCAGCGAATCTTTGATGTCTTTAAGGATGCCATTTGCATTTTCGCTTCCCGAAATCTTCTTCAGTATGGCTAAAGCTTTTGCATCTTTGTTTTTCATGACTAAATACCGTGGCGTTTCAGGAACTAAAAACAATAAGATTAAGAAGATAGCAGCAGGGATTACACCTGAAAAGAACATCCATCGCCACCCTTCATTGATCAACCAATCGCTATTGCCGCTGCGGGCAATAAACCAGTTGACAAAATAGATGACCAGCATACCAAATATGATTGCAAACTGATTCCACGAAACCAATTTACCACGGATGTTGGCAGGGGCAATTTCGGCAATGTAAAGAGGGGAGAGCATGGAGGCAAGTCCTACGCCTATGCCGCCAATAATACGATACAGCACAAAAGAATACACATCTAAAGTGCCAAAAACATTGAAAGTTTCAGGTCGCCAGGCTCCGATGGCAGAAAGGGTAAAAGCGATGGCAGAGATAATCAACCCTTTCTTTCGTCCAATGGATTTAGAAACGAAACCGGCAGAAGCGCCACCAATAATACAACCAATCAGGGCACTTGCCACCACAAATCCTTTAACAGAATCTATCATGTCTTTTAATGCATCGGCATCAGTTGCAATGCTTTTACTGAAATAAGAAACTGTCCAAATCGTTAAGATAATTAATAGAATTGCACTCACAATCAATCCTTTTTTTACACTTAAGAGACGTATGATTTGACCTGAAATGATGAGTAGCACCAGATAAAATACGATGGCAACAATAAGTTTATATTGAGTAATCATCTGCAGTGCATACGTCAGATAGTTCGGGTCGAGCATTTTGACGATATAGAAATCGACTAATGATTTTTCGGCACCATTGACAACGGCGGTGTCGTATCCGAATAGCAAACCACCCAGCGTTGCCACCAAAGTGAGTAGCATGATGTAGAAAGGATTGCCTTTCTGTGAACCAGTATTTTTTAAAGTCATGATTATGTTATTTAGTGTAATATTAATTGGTTTAGTGTAGGATTAAGCCCCAAGTCTCAAATTCCAAGATCCAAGCCCCAAGAGGTCAGACCAAACTTATGGTTGACACTTCCTTGGAATTTGAAACCTGCCTTACGGCAGTCAGGTTTGGAACTTGAGACTTGGGTCTTTAAACAGGGGTTTTGTTAGATGTAGAGGTTTATAAATTGCTCAAACATCTCCTGCTTGCCGCTTCTCATTTCGGGTTCACCGTTTTCGATGGCGTAGGTTCTTAAGTCTTCAAGCGTTAGTTTTCCTTGTTCAAAAGCCAAACCATTACCCGAATCAAAGGAAGCATAACGTTCTTTCTTCCATTTCGGAAGGTCTGAATTGGTGAGAATTTCATTGGCAATGATAAGGGCACGGGCAAAGACATCCATTGCAGAAATATGCGCAATGAAAAGGTCTTCAGGGTCGGTGGAGTTTCTTCTGATTTTAGCATCGAAGTTGGTCCCTCCCGTTGTGAAACCCCCTGCACCCAATATCACCAGCATGGCTTCAACAGTTTCATAAATATTCAACACAAACTGATCGGTATCCCAACCATTCTGATAATCGCCACGGTTGGCATCGATGCTACCCAACAAACCCGCATCAGCAGCACATTGCAGTTCATGTTGGAAGGTGTGACCGGCAAGGGTAGCATGATTCACTTCAATATTGAGTTTGAAATCCTTTTCTAAACCAAAATAACGCAGGAAACCTATCACCGTTTCCGAATCGAAATCATACTGATGCTTGGTGGGTTCCATAGGCTTAGGTTCAATGAGGAAAGTCCCTTTGAAACCTTGTTTACGGGCATAATCGCGAGCCATCGTTAAGAATCGGCCTAAATGTTCCTTCTCACGTTTCATATCGGTATTAAGCAAGGACATATAGCCTTCTCTGCCTCCCCAGAACACATAATTCTCACCCCCCAAAGCAATGGTAGCATCAAGGGCATTCTTCACCTGAGTTCCGGCATAAGCCACGGCATTGAAATCGGGATTTGTAGATGCACCGTTCATATAGCGTGGATTAGAGAAAACATTGGCAGTGCCCCACAAGAGTTTAATGCCCGAAGCGGCTTGCTTTTGTTTAGCATAATCCACCATTGTAAACAATCGTTTTTCCGATTCAGCAATGGTGCTGCCTTCTTCCACCAAATCGAAATCGTGGAAACAATAAAAAGGAATGCCCAATTTACTAATGAACTCGAAAGCAAAATCCATCTTTACTTTGGCTTTCACAATTGGGTCGTTGATGTCAGCCCAGGGGAAGATTTTGGTGCCCGGACCAAAAGGATCAGCACCTGTGCCACAGAAGCTATGCCAATATGCAATTGCAAAGCGCATGTGATCTTTCATTGATTTATTACCAATCATTTGGTTTTCGTTATACCACTTATAAGCAAGCGGATTTTTAGAAGTTTTACCTTCAAACTGTATTCTCCCAATACCCGGAAAGAATTCTTTTTCTCCTGAAATGTATGTCATTGTGTGTGTTGTTTATGATGTATTATATGTTATTTAATTATTGTCAGATTAAATGAGGGGTTAAATTCCAAGTCCCAAGTCCCAAATTTCAAATTCCAAATTCCAAGAGGGAGCGAATTCAAACTTGCGTCGGACTTCTTGGAGCTTGGAATTTGAGACTTGGGTCTTATTAAATCTTTCATGATTTATCGTAGTTGTTTCTCCAAAGCCGCTGTCCACCTTTCGCAAGCAGCCAGAGTTTTATCCACTGTATTAGTTTCAGGTTTAGTGATGCCGATGATTTTCAGGTTTTTGAAAGCTTCTTCCGCTGAACTAAATATTCCACAACCGATACCTGCACCCATAGCGGCACCGGTAGCTCCATCCGTATCATACAATTCGATGACAGAACCCGTGGCGTTGGCTAAGGTTTGCCTGAACACCGGACTTAAAAACAAGTTGGCATTTCCCGCTTTAATAGTCTTAGTTTGAACCCCTGTGCTGTTTAATATCCTCATTCCGTAGGCAAACGAAAAGGCAATTCCTTCAATAGCTGCACGTATCATTTCATTCTCCCCGTGAATATTGAAATTTAAATGCAACATACCCGCATCCACTATCTTATTTCCGAGCATTCTTTCTGAACCATTGCCGAATGGGATAAACACCAATCCATCAGCCCCAATATTCGCTTCCTCAGCCTTCTGGTTTAACTCATCATACGAATACCTATTGCCCAACATTCTTTTTATCCACGAATATAAAATACCCGTTCCATTGATACATAACATCACACCATAACGCGGCAGGGCTGGGGTGTGGTTTACATGTACAAAGGTATTTATTCTCGAAGCAGGATCAAAAAGCACCTTATTATTCACCCCATACACCACGCCCGAAGTACCCGCAGTGGCAGCCACTTCGCCCGGTTGAAGCACATTGAGCGAAAGCGCATTATTAGGTTGGTCGCCTGCCCTGTACGATACAGGAATTCCCTCAGGAATCCCCAATAAAGCAGAAGCTTCTTTCGAAACCTTACCCTGTATCCCCATAATAGGCGTTATTTCAGCGATTAAGTTTTTATCGATACCATAATAATCCAACAGCAAACCGGCAACATCCTTTTTCTTGAAATTCCATAAGATACACTCTGATAATCCTGTGATTGTGGTCTTGCAATCCCCCGTCAGCATCATCGCCACATAATCTCCCGGAAGCAACATCTTATCCGTTTTCACATAGATTTCAGGTTCATTTTCCTTCACCCATTTCAATTTAGAGGCAGTGAAATTGCCCGGCGAGTTCAACAGTTCTTCCAAACAACGTTCCTCTCCAATCTCCCTAAAGGCTTTATCCCCATACGCAACCGCACGACTATCGCACCAGATAATAGCCGGACGAAGCACCTTCCTTTCCTTATCCACCAACACCAAACCATGCATCTGATACGAAATGCCGATGGCTTGAATTTCCTTCGCATCCACCCCGGGCTTCGAAAGCAATATGTTGCTTAACTTGATAATATATTCCCACCACATTTCAGGATTTTGTTCTGCCCAACCTGCCTGAGGCGCATTAATCTTCATTTCAGTGTCGGGATACTGTGCTTTGGCAATGCATTTTCCTGTTGCAGCATCTATCAAGGATGCTTTTATCGAAGAACTTCCAATATCGTAGCCTAATAGGGTCATATTTTTGTGTGTTTTATGCAATGAAATCTATTTTCCAAAAATACTAATTATCATTCGAAAGCAAACAAAATTGTTGAAATAAATGTAAAATGGTTATTGTGTTAATTGGTTAATAGGTTATTTGGTTAGTAGTTATTGGGTTATTTTGCTAATGGTTATTAGGTGGTTCTGAAGAGGATTTTAAGGTGTAAAAAGAGGTGATTTTGGTAGAAAAAGGGGCGATTTTTGGCACAAAAGAGGTGAAAAAAGGGCTTAAAATGGCAGTTTTTGAAAAAGCGCAAATTTTTAGGGGTCTTAACGTGTTGATTGAATGCTTACAAAGTTACACGAAGTCAATTTGAGTGTAAGAAGACCATATTTTAGTGTAAGGGGAACAAATTAGATTGTAAGGAAAGCAAATTTGATTGTAAGCAGAACAATTTTGATGTTAGGTAGAGCCAATTGAGTTGTAAGGAAAACAAATTTTAGTGTAATCAGCACCAATTTGAGTATAGGTAGTACCAATTGAGGTGTAAGGAGAACAAATCTTTATTTTAGCAGGATAAATTTAAGTGTAAGTATTATCAATTTGACTTGCACCATTATCAATTTGATTTGCACCCTTATCAATTTCATTGCAGGTGTCTTTCATTGCACTGTTGCCATCGTTAAATTGATTTTTAAGATAATATATTTTGATTTTAGGATTGCAAAATGAATTTTGATGCTCGTTAAATGGAGCAGGAGTATTAATAATAATGGTTTTATTATCATGGAATGAAGTTTTGCTATTATCAGTATTTGTTTTTGAATTATTAATCGAATTGTTTTGTATGCAAAATGGAGAGAAGGGATAATAAACCTAACAGGTTTTGAAAACCTGGTAGGTTTGGTTCATGAATTAAATCATGTGTTAAGGAATAAATTTAACATAGAGTTGAATAATTGATATTTATTTTCATTGTTATTCATCTAATTTTTATGTCGTCCCTAACAGGACTTTAATTCACCTTAGAACTTTTTTCTACCGATATTTAATCCCTATGGGATAGAAGATTTTCTGAAATCCATAGTCCTGTAAGGACATAATATCGGTAGTAGTATTGACCACTTTGAGATGTAAGCCTGCTTGGCTGAGGTTCCGCCTCTTCTCTGCTTCAAAAAAAGAGACAAAATAAACTTCAGAAAAATAACTACAAAAAACCTGATTTCCAACTGATTGACAAATGTTTACGGTGAACAGAATTACAAATTCTGCTCTGAGTATTTGATAATATGCAATTGACATTCTTAAGTTAAAGCCAATTATGATATACCATTTCAGGCAGTTGTCTAAAGCCAAACGGCTATGAAATCTAGCTTAATCCATTATTAATTTTTAATTCCTCATTATTAATTACTGCGGTTAGCAGTTTTTTTCTACATTTGAAACCTCATTTAAAACCGTATATCATGAGAAAAATCCAGCATTTTATTGCTTTTATATTCTTCATACAACTGGCTTCAGCACAGCAAGCTCCTCACAATTTCAAAATAGGTGTAAGAAGTTTCCTCTTAGATGGTAAACCCTTTCAAATCATCAGTGGCGAGATGCATTTCGCCCGCATTCCACGCGAGTATTGGCACGACAGACTCAAGATGGCAAAAGCTATGGGTCTCAACACCATTTGCACCTATGTCTTCTGGAATTATCATGAGACCGAGAAAGGCAAATACAACTTCACCGGCAATGCCGATGTGGCTGCCTTTGTCAAAGCCGCTCAGGAAGAGGGTCTGTGGGTCATCATTCGTCCGAGTCCTTATGCCTGCGCCGAGTGGGAGTTTGGCGGTTATCCGTGGTGGCTCATCAACGAGAAAAACATGAAGGTGCGCAGTCGCGATCCGAAGTTTTTAGAGATGAGTCGCAACTACATCAATGCATTCGGCAAAGAACTCGCCCCGCTTCAAATCAGCAAGGGCGGACCCATCATCATGCTGCAGGTGGAAAACGAATATGGGTCGTATGATAAGGATAAAGAGTATCTCACCATCAACAAAAACTACTTGCGCGAAGCAGGTTTCGATGTGGATTTCTACACCTGCGACGGTCCTTCGCAAATGAAAGATGGTAGCCTGCCCGGTTTGTTGCCCGCCGTCAATGGCTGGGACGACCCCAAGGGTGTGAAGGAGTTAATCAATAAAAACAACAACAGTCACGGACCGTATTTCATTGCGGAGTGGTATCCTACCTGGTTCGATTCGTGGGGAGTGGAGCATCACACGGTTCCGGTTGAGAGTTTCATTGCCACCTACGATTCGGTGCTGGCATCGGGGCTTTCCATCAATATTTATATGGTGCATGGCGGCACTACCCGTGCTTTCTGGAACGGAGCCAACATGCCGCCTTTTCGTCCGCAAACCGCAAGTTACGATTATGACGCCCCTATAGATGAAGCGGGGAATGCCACGCCTAAGTTTATGGCAATGCGCAATGTGATTAAGAAGTATCTGTCGGCTGAGGACTTAGCCAAGCTGCCTGAGGTGCCAAAGCCTAAGAAGACGATAAGCATTCCGTCGATAAAACTGGAGATGGGCACATCCTTGTTCAATTCGCTGCCTACACCCATTGAATCGGAGAAACCCTTGTCCTTCGAAGATTTGCAGCAAGGCTATGGCTATGTATTATATAGGACTACTGTGACGGGTCCTTCCAAAGGCATGTTGAACATTCAGCATGTCAGAGACTATGCATTGGTTTTCATCAATGGGAAAAGAGTGGCAGTGTTAGACAGAAGGATGGAGCAGGACAGTGTGTTGATTGATATTCCTCCGGGTAATGCCACGCTGGACATCTTTGTAGAGAATTTGGGCAGGATAAATTATGGAACCTACTTAAACGACAACCGCAAGGGGATTACAGAGAAGGTGCTGTATAATGGCAGCGAGCTTAAGAACTGGAAGATGTATGGTTTCCCGATGAACGACATGTCGGATAAGAAACTGAAGATAGAGAAAGACTGCAGCACCCCCATCATCCGTAAAGGCGTGTTCACGCTGAAAGAAACCGGTGACACCTACCTCGATCTCTCCAATTGGGGGAAGGGTTGTGTGTGGCTCAATGGTCACAACCTGGGGCGCTACTGGAACATTGGTCCCACACAAACCATCTATGTACCTGCTCCCTGGCTTAAGGTGGGGGAGAACAACATCACCATCTTCGAGGAGTTGAAGTATGATATTACGGAACTCAAGTCGGTAAACAAACCTATATTGGAAATCATGGGTGCACCTTTAATTAAAGCCACCGGCAAGCTCGATACGGTAAACAAGAAAAGTGTTTTAACACTATCGTGCAAAGATAAGTCAGCTAATATGTATTATACCTTAGATGGAAGCACACCCACCAATAAATCGTTGAAATATAGCAAGGCGCTTTCGTTTGCAAAACCTGTAACGCTTAGCGCCATTGGTCAGAAGAATGATGTGTATTCGGATGAAATGTTGCGAATTGGCATACATCCTTCCTTATCCACAGCTTGTAAGGTTCAATCACAGACAAAGTATAGTCCCAAATACACTGCCGGAGGTGAGAAGGCATTGGTAGATGGTTTTATGGGCAGCAATAACTTTGCCGATGGTTTTTGGCAGGGATATGAAGGGGTAGATTTGAATACCGTAGTAGATTTGGGCGAGAATAAAACCATTTCAAACATACAGGTGAATTTCATTGAAGATACAAAGTCGTGGATATTCCTTCCTGTAGATGTTGAAATAAGTGTTTCAACTGATGGAAAGGATTTCATTACCCTCTCCACCATCAGCAGCAATCTGCATAAGTTCGAAGCAGGCACTTCGATATGGAAAGCCTTGCTGGATTACAACGCTACTAACATGGCAGGTAAGAAAGTACGATACATTTCCATAAAAGCAAAGAATATAGGCGTATGTCCTCCCGGGCATCCCGGAGCCGGAGGAAAGGCTTGGTTGTTTGTGGACGAGATACTTGTGAAATAATAAGACCCAAGATCCAAGTCTCAAATTCCAAATTCAAAGGAGGGTAAGAGGCTGAAGGTTGATACTTGCCTACCAGTAGGGACACTTTACTTTGGTTTTGCATGCCTCCGACGCAGCGGGAGACACTTTATTTTAGTTTTGCGTGCCTCCGACGCAG
>JBAWXL010000099.1:0-14422 GCA_037144095.1 Bacteroidota bacterium | reverse complement strand
TGGTACTGGTTTTATATGTGATTTTGTGATAACTAGTTCTATATTAACAGATGCACAAATTCTACAATTAGCAACATTACCATCTATTTTAGAATATCGCAAGGATCTAGATATTACAGATGATTATGAATATTTACAAGAATCGCCTTTTTTCAGAAACAATAAAAATAAAATATATGAATTAGAATCTATCGGGTTTTCTCCTGAATTTTTAAAACAAAATACGAATCCAAAATTAATTTTAGGAGATGTGTGTGATTTAGAAGCCGATGTAGAATTGAATGAAATTGAATATAAAGATGGGAACAAAACCAAAGAGGCACTTTTTACGGGAAAAGGACAGCAACTTTAGTTGACTAACACATGGCTTTTCGATATTTATTTTAATGCTATTTCATTGCATTACTTAAAATAGCTTAATTAATATTCTATCGATTTCTTTTTTTAGTAATTTTGTTTTTTAACAAACCCAATAATTTTGTCTATCACCTTGAATATTCAATGAAAAACTATCTACTATTTGTTTTTTTGCTGTTTTTTGAAGGAATTTCGCATGCCCAACAAAGGAATTTGAATTTTTATGTCGAAACCGCAAAAAATAATAGTCCACTCAACAATAAAAATAAGAATGAAATTATTAATGTAAAGCTTGATTTAAAACAGATTAAAAATGTGTTGGGAAAACCTGATATTAATCTGGAAGCTAACGTTTTGTTTGCACCTATTATTTCGCATGACAATAATACTTCGCGTTTTAATTTTGTTACTTCTGATGCAAAATCCTATACAGGTTTCGATTTAGCAAATACAGATGGTGGACAATATCAGGCACTGGTTACTTTGAAACAACAACTTTTTACCGCATCAAAATATCGGAGTTTTTCAGCGAAAGCCGACATCATGAGTCAGCAATTTGAGAATAATATTAGCTTAAACAAACATGAAATTGAACAATTGGTTTGCAATCAATATCTCTTATGTTTGAAATCGAAAAAACAAAGCGAGATTAGTGATGAATTGTTGAGAGAACTTCAGAATCAATTGCTTATTTTAAAACAATTGGCTGAAAATGCCATCTATAAACAAACCGATGTGTTGCTTTTGCAAATTGAATTGAAGGATTTTGAACTTGAATCGAAAACATTTCAGAATGAATATGAAGAAAATCAGTATGATTTAAACATTTTATGTGGTTTGAACGATACAAATAAAGTTGATCTTCAGGATATTAAATTTTTTATAAAAACGAAAACTACCTCTGCTTCTCAATTCTTAATGTCTTATAAACTTGATAGTTTGAATCTTTTAATGGACCAAAAAGTCAGCGAATTGAAATATCAGCCTCAATTGAGTTTCTTTGCCAATGCGGGCTTAAACGCTGTGTATCAGCCCACTTTTAATCGTTTGGGATTTAGCACAGGACTAACTTTTACGTGGAATCTCTTTGATGGTCATCAACGAATGTATCAACGTGAGAAGACCTTAATTAATCAGCAAACAATTCAGTTTGAAAAGAATAACTTTCAGATTCAAAACGAGATGTATAGAAGCAAAATACTCAATCATCTTCAAAAACTCGACCAAAAAATTGCACTGACTGACGATCAAATTAAACAATATGAGGCTTTGATGGAGGTGTATCGCAAAGAGCTTTCGGCAGGCGAACTTTCGGTGATGGATTTGAAAAATATAGTGAAAGATATGGCGGCGAAAAAACAAAATAATGTATTGCTGAAAATGGAAAAGCAATCGCTCATCAATTCATATAATTATTGGAATTTTTAATAACATCAAAAATGAAAAAATCGAATGTATTGATAACAATAGTTTTACTGATGTTTGCCTTGGCTTCCTGTCAGCAAAACAGTTCGGAAGAAAAAGAGCAAACTCCTGTGGTTTCTGTAAAAACGGTTTTGGTTGCCGAAGGAAACATTGAGAGCAATATAAGTCTGAATGGCAAGACTATCTATCTGAAAAAGAATATGATTATTTCACCAATTGCCGGCTATTTGAAGAAAATCAACATTAAATATGGCGATTTGGTGCAAAAGAACGATGTCTTGTTCGAAATACAAACCAAAGAGCATAAAGCCCTTGAAAATACCAACGCATTAAAAAGTAATGCAGGAATTATTCAAGTGTTGGCATCGTCGGCAGGCATCATTGATGAGTTGAACCTCAACGAAGCCGGAATGTATGTTATAGAAGGGGGTGCATTGTGCAGCATTGTTGAGAACAAAGATGTTATGGTGCAAGTGAATATGCCTTTCGAATATAATACCTTAATAAAACAGGGAGCAAAATGCACTATGCATCTTTCTGATCATACTTCATTTGGCGGAACAGTGTCGCAAATTATGCCTATCATTAAAGAAAGCGATCAAACACAAAATGTATTGATAAAGCCCGATACGAAGAGGCAATTGCCTGTTAACTTAAACCTTACCGTAAATTTCAGCAATACGAAACATCTGAGTTCGTGTCTGATTCCAAAAGTTGCCCTAATGACAAATGAAACTCAAAGCGAATTTTGGGTTATGAAAATGGTCAACAACAATTTGGCTATGAAGATTCCCATCATAAAAGGAACTGAAAATGATAGTTTGGTGGAAGTTACATCCTCCGATTTGAAGAAAAATGACAGAATTATCAGGGAAGGGGCTTATGGTTTAGCCGATAGTTCTGAGGTTAAAGTTGTGCAATAAATAATGGAAAAGCTTTTTGTACGATTTAAAAGTCCGATTGCAGTAATATTATTGCTGATATTAGTTGCAGGGGCAATTTCATATAACAATATGAAGACTTCGCTCTTTCCGAATATTACATTTCCTAAAATTAAAATTATTGCATCAAACGGGGAACAACCCGTTGATAAAATGATGGTTACGGTTACAAAACCACTTGAAAATGCAATTAAAAATGTAGAGAATTTAAACCTGATTCGCAGCACTACAAGTATGGGAAGCTGCGAAATTTCAGCATTTATGGATTGGGGTTCCGATATCGACCTCGATAAACAAAGAGTGGAGTCTGAGATATCGCAGATTAAGAATGATTTACCTCCTTCAGTTCAAATTACAGTTGAAAAGATGAACCCTTCTATCCTTCCGGTGATGGGCTATTCATTACAATCAACCACCAAAAATCAGGTGGAGCTAAAGCTGATTGCCGAATATATCGTAAAGCCTTATTTGTCGCGCATTGCAGGAGTTGCGTCTGTTGATGTGATTGGAGGAAAAGAAAAGGAATATCGCATAGTGTTGGATGAACAAAAATTGGCGCTTCTTAAAATCAATCCTAAGGATATTAATGTCGCTCTTCAACAAACCGATTTTATCAAATCGAATGGGTATACCATTGATTATAACAGATTATATCTAACCCTCACCGATGCAACGATTAAAGATAAAGCGCAACTCGAAAACCTGGTGGTGTTCGATAATGCGATTCGCCGCATAAAAGTTTCCGATATTGCAAAAGTCAAAATATCAGAAAAAACAGAATATGTTAAGATAAAAGCCGATGGAAAAGATGTTCCACTAATTGCCGTTCTCAAACAACCAAACAGTAATTTAATTGAGATATCTGATCAGGTTAGCGAAAAAGTAAAAGAATTAAATGATATTTTACCTAAAGGGGTGGTTTTGAAGCCATACTACAATCAGGCAGAATTCGTCAACAGCAGCATTCGAAGTATTATAGATGTGCTTTGGATAGGATTGTTGCTGGCAATTGTGGTGGTCATCATTTTTCTTCGCTCTTTTAAAGCAAGTGCTGTTGTATTGATAAGCATCCCTCTCACACTGGCGCTTACCTTTATAACACTAAGTATTATAGGTTTCGATTTTAACATCATGACCATCGGAGCCATTGCTGCAGCGATAGGTTTGATTATTGATGATGCAATAATTGTAGTCGAACAAATTCATCGCACTCACGAAGAATTTCCCGACCGAAAGCCAAAAGAATTGGTCGGCAAAGCCATACAATTTTTGTTTCCTTCAATGGTAAGTTCGTCGCTGAGTACCATTGTCATCCTCATCCCTTTTGAATTAATGACCGGAGTTGCAGGAGCCTACTTTAAGATTTTGACCGAAACTATGATCATAACATTGTTGTGTTCATTTATCATTACCTGGCTGGGTTTGCCCATATTGTACATGCTTTTTTCAAAAGATCGCAGCTTCGAAAAAACGGTTCATATAAATAAAGTGAAAAATAATGCCTGGATATTATTCTTTCTAAAACGTCCCTTTATTAGCGGAGCTTTTGTTCTCATTCTGATTGCGGGTATAATTTTTATTATGCCAAAGCTTTCTACGGGTTTTTTGCCTGAAATGGATGAAGGATCTATCGTTTTAGATTATAATTCGCCTCCCGGATCCTCATTAGAAGAAACCAACCGCATGTTGACCGAAGTGGATAAAATACTTGAAAGCATTCCCGAAGTAAAAACCTATTCGCGGCGAACCGGAACCCAAATGGGCTTCTTTATTACCGAACCCAATCGTGGCGATTATCTTATTGAATTGAAAAAGAAACGAAACAGAACCACTGATGAAGTTTCGGATGACATTAGAATAAAAGTAGAAAGTGCGCTACCTGCCCTAAAGGTCGATTTTGGACAGGTCATCACCGATATGTTAGGCGATTTGATGAGCAGTGTTCAACCTATTGAAATAAAAATCTTTGGAGATAATCATGATAAGCTAAAACAATTAGCAAAACAAGTTGCCGATAGTGTCGCAACCGTTGAAGGAACTGCAGATGTATTTAATGGAATTGTTATTGCAGGTCCTGTAATGAATATCCAGCCGAAAGATGAAAGATTAAGACAATTCGGACTTAATCCTTCTGATTTACAAACTCAAATAGAAACTTATTTATCCGGAATTGTTGTGGGTTCTATCCCTGAGAAAGAACAATTGACTGATATTCGGATGATTTATCCTCAAAACAATAAAACGCCACTGGAAAAACTGAAGAAAATCAAAATATGTATCCCTTCGGGTGATTATCTTTCACTTAACGAATTTGCCGATTTCAACATACAAAGTGGTGTTTCCGAAATTGAAAGAGAAAATCTGCAAACTATGGGCGTAGTTACAGCAAGACTTAACAATCGCGACCTGGGAAGTGTTATGAAAGACATTCAAAATAAACTTTCTAACATAAATCTGCCTCCAACTTATCAAAAAGTGTATGGTGGCTCCTATGCTGAACAACAGAAATCATTTGCCGAATTATTAAAAATATTAATTTTAGGAGGCTTACTGGTATTTACAGTGGTTTTGTTTATGTTTAAAAGTTTAAAGCTATCATTATCTGTACTTTTCGTAAGCATTTTAGGAATATCAGGAAGTGTATTTGCCTTGTTTATTACGCATACTCCTTTAAATGTTGGAAGTTATACCGGCTTAATTATGATTATTGGTATCATTGGCGAAAATTCCATTTTTACTATTCAACAATTTCTATTTGAACAAAAAAATTCAAATGTATACCATGCTTTGACTTTTGCCATTTCTGCCCGATTGCGTCCAAAATTGATGACAGCCATTGGTGCCATAGTTGCCTTAAGTCCTTTAGCCTTAGGTATAGGAACCGGTGCACAAATGCATCAACCCCTTGCCATTGCAGTTATTGGAGGATTAGTCATGGCATTACCTTTATTGCTCATTGTGCTTCCCAATGTATTGAAATTGATATGGAAAAAAGATGTAGAAGAATGAAAAAAGGATTTTTAACGCTAATTGAATTTATTACTAAATTTACCAATTCTAAAAGTTGCATTTACTATTTGAATTCAGCAAGAATAATAAATAGTAATTAGGAAAATGCTTTTCTTGAAGAAACATTTTTCCAAACTAAAACATCAAATTAAATCCTGTATCTTTTCTTTTATATTTTTCGATTTCAGATGAAAGGAATTTAATTTGTTGGTTTGCGATAAATTCCCTGAAAACATCAGGATTTCCCTTTTCTTCAGTCTCATTCAATCGGTCAATATATTCAGTACGATCTTCAGTAAATATTTTAATTGCGGGTTGATTGTGATAAAGTTGAATATAATTCATTAATAAGCGTGCCGTTCTTCCATTACCATCCCCAAATGGATGAATGTTTACGAAATTATAATGCATATCGGAAGCAAGTTTTAAGATGTTTTCATCTTTCACTGCATCAATGCTTTCATTAATAGAATTGCAAAGTTTCAACAGCAGTTCTTGAACCTTTGAATAATCAGGGAAATATTTTTTATCGACATATACTTGTGCCAATCGCAAATCACCTTTAGCCGTATCGAAAGAACCCAAAACCGTATTTACTAACACACCCGTATGTTGCATCACTAAAGCGCCTGTTTCTTTAATAAAGTCAATACTTAATTTTCTTTTTGTCTTTGCCTCTTCTTTAATAAATTGAAATGCCGCAAAATGGTCTTTTAGCATTAAATGGTCTTTCAACGGTTTCCCTTTAGCCGTTATATCATATTCAAACAATACCTTAGTATCTGTCTCTGTCAACGAACAACCTTCTATTTTTGTTGAATGCCATATAATTGACATCATACAAAACTTTTCATAATCAATGATGTTTTGTAAGTTCAGGCTTTGATATTCTTTTGTTAATCGATTTAAATCCTGCCAGTTCATAGTAATATTATAAAAGCTATTGAATACAAAAGTACTTTATTTATTTCATTTGGCACAAAAGGCTTAACAATAAAGTTTGACAATAGGAATACTTCCACATCCCTTCGCTTAACTCGCCTAAGTTTAAAATAAGTTATAATCTTAGCTTGGCAAAGTATTTACTTTCTCAAAGTATTATTATTGCATTTGCTATTTTCATCAAAAGAAAAAATCCCGCCCTTCCCAAAAAAAAGCGGGATTTTTTCTTTTATTAACCATAAATCTTTTCAGCAAAACTTTTTTCAAAAACATCATTTCAAATAAATAATAGTATATTTGTTCCTTAATTAAACGAAATACTAAATTAGTACTCGTTGATTTTTACAACATAAAAAAAGTCTTTAAAATGAAAACATTAAACATCTCAATATCTGAACTCGAATTTGACAAGTTTGGAATAAAGAAAGACCATTTGACTTTTACTGAATTCATAGATATTATCAGCAAAGAAATTTCCCGACAAACATTACATAAATGTGTTGAACTATCAGAGAAATATGGACTTTCAAAAATGACAATGGATGAAATTACGAATGAAGTAAAGGCTGTAAGACAAAATGCATAAGTTGAAATCTTTTCAGCAAAAACTTTTTTCAAAAACCTTATATCATATAAATATTTATACATTTGCTATCCTGAAATAGACAGTATTACTTTTATAAAAGTAAATTGTTATAACCCTGTCGGGCTTGAAATGTATAGTAGTAAATTATAAATTAAACTAATATGAAAAGACAAACACTAATTCTTACCGCCCTCCTATTTTTAACAGGCTTATCATTTGCTCAAAAACAATTTGATTATCAAGTTGAGTGTGTTTCAGTGGAAAATTCCGAATCAGTTTCAATAAGAATTTGGAACACTAAATTAGGGAAAAAGTATGCGCCTGAGCAGGCACGAAAAGATGCAATACTTGCAATTCTATTTTCTGGAGTTCCCGGAAACAATGGATGTATTGCCCAAAACCCAATGTTATCCAATAATGATGAAACTGAAAAATTCAATAAAATAAAAGATAATTTCTTTTCAAAAAAAGGGAATTGGGCAAATTGTACTCGTGAAGCTACTATAGAAACCACAAAACCTGAATCTATTGGAGATAAAAGTTGGAAAGTATATCAGGTGTCAGTTTCGAAAAATATCCTCAGAAAATACCTTGAAGAATATAAAATTATTAAATCACTTAATACTGGATTTTAAATTATGAAAAACATGAAAAAATTATTATTATTAGCGATTGTTGCATTCTATTCAACATTTGCATTTGCACAAGCTAAAAAACCGACCTTGATGATTTTGCCAAGTGATAATTGGTGCACACAACGTTATTTTATGACTGAGTTTAACAATCAAGGAACAAAACAAAGTGTACCTAATTATAAACAAGCATTTCAGGAAGACACAGAAATTGGACAAGTAATTAGTAAAATTGGTTCATTGATGATTAATAAAGGTTTCCCTTTAAAGGATGCTGAGCAAGAGTTAAAAGCAATAGAAAACAGAGCGGCTGAAGATAATATGACTACAAGCACTAGCAGTGGTTCATCTATTTCTGAAAGTCCATTGGAAAAATTAAAAAACAAAGCCAAGGCTGACATTATTATACAAATATGGTGGAAGGTTAATAAAGATGGAGATAAAAAATCAGTTTCTTTCATATTAGAAGCATTCGATGCATACACAAGTAAAAGGATTGCTTCTTCAACTGGTAATGGATTGCCTTCTAATGATATTATTCCTATTCAATTAGAAAAAGCCATTGTTGCTAACATCGATCCTTTTACTGCCCAACTACAAGCACATTTTGATGATATGTTCGCAAAAGGGCGTGAAATTATCTTGACCATAAAAAAATGGGATAGTTGGGATAAAAATTTGGAAACTGAAATTGATGGAAAGGAAATTACAGATATTATTAAGAAATGGATGGATGATAATACCGTGCAAGGAAGATATAATATGAGTGATGCAACAGAAAATATTATAAAACTAGATCAGGTAAGAATTCCTTTATATGATAAGGACAATAAAGCATTAGATGCAAGACAATTTGCCAAAGGATTACAGAAATATTTAAAAGCTGAACCATTGAAGTTTGAAGTTAAATTAATGACTAGAGGCCTTGGTGAAGCAATATTAATTTTAGGAGAAAAATAGAGAAGCTATGAAAAAACTTATACTAATTCTTATTATTGGATTATTAGCGAATTCAATTAGCTATTCTCAAAACAATGAAAAGTTGGATGATTTTGGACGTATTGTTTTAAACACTTATCTGTCTGATAAAATTGACATTCCAACTGAAGCAAAAAATTTACTGATTACGAAGCTTAGTCAAATTGCTTCAAATTATGGTATGGGAGGGAGTGCCATTAATCCTCGATTTATAATTACTGCTAATATTAATATTGGCACAAAAGACATTATAGCAGGTCCTCCTCAAATGATTGCTCAAAATATTGAGCTAACTCTATTTATTGGAGATGCTATAGAAAATAAAAGTTTTTGTAATACCACAATATCTTTAAAAGGTGTAGGCATGAACGAAAACAAAGCTTTTATTGATGCATTGAAAAAAATTAATCCTAAAAATAAAGAAATATCATTGTTTGTTGAAGAAGGGAAAACAAAAATAATATCTTACTATAATTCACAATGCGATTTTATTATAAAAGATGCTTTTACGTTAAAAAAACAAGGGAAATACGATGAAGCTATTTATAAACTCTCTCTTGTTCCTGAAGTATGCAAAGACTGTTATTTTAAATGTTTAGATACCCTTACAAGCATTTATCAAGAAAAAATAGACAACGATTGTGCTAAAAAATTAAATGATGCAAAAGCGGTGTGGGCAGCCAATTCAAATAAGATAGGAGCTGAAAATGCAGTAAATATAATATCCGAAATAGACCCTCTCGCATCTTGCAAAGCAGATGTCCAAAAATTCATTTCTCAAATACAAGCAAAATTAGCAGCAGATGAAAAGGCAGCGTGGGAATTTAAAATTAAAAAATATAATGATAAAATCGCAAAAGAAAAAGAACTAAGGGCAATGCAAGCAGTAAACAATGAGAGAAATTTCGAACTTGATAAATTAAGAATAGATTCCTACCAAAAGGTTTCTATTGAATATGCAAAAAATCAACCAAAAACCATAACATATAACAACATTAATTGGAGGTAAAAATCATGAAAAAAGTATTAACAATTTTATTTATTTTAATTGCAATAAGCACTTATGCTCAAAAAGTTAAATATAAGGAAATTCAATCCTTATTGAAAGATAATAAGCAAGAGGAAGCACTTACTAAATTAATCCAATTTTATCAGCAAAATCTTGAAAGCGATGGCTTATGGAAAAACAATGCCATATTATTTCAGATGGATAATATGTATGATGCAAGTAAGAATATAGCATCAATTTACTATGATAAAGCATCAAAAAACAATTTTTCAATTTATGCTGATACTGCTTTATATTGGTATAAAATAATGCAGAAAGACGATCATCCGGAAAAATGGAAAGCAGAAATAAAAATTAATGAATTAAAAAAACATGTAAAGATAGAAGTATTAGAAGCTCGAAATTTGAATATAAAAGATGGAACAAATACGGATAAAAATACAAATATCAAACAATCAAATACACAACAAATTAATAATCTACAAAATAATTCTCAATTGGAAAGCAAAAATGAGACAAAGATTTCTGAGCAAAATTCAAAAGAAGCCATTTCGAAAAGTTCCATAAATGATAGTATAAAACAAGATGATAAATCTAATGCTAACAAAACTGTATCAGTAACTGTTAGTGGGCAAGGCAAAACTCAAGATGAAGCAAAGCAATCTGCATTAAGAAATGCAATAGAACAGGCATTCGGTGCATTTATTTCTTCAAAAACAGAAATTTTAAATGATGCATTGGTAAAAGATGAAATCGTTTCAGTTTCTAATGGCAATATTCAAGAATATAAAGTACTTTCTGAAGTTCAAATGCCAGATGGCACTTGGTCTAATACAGTTCTTGCAAAAGTTTCTGTTAGTAAACTAACCACTTTTTGTGAAAGCAAAGGTATTAATGTTGAATTTAAAGGGGGACTTTTTTCAATTAATGCAAAACAGCAAATTTTAAATGAAGAAAATGAAGTCAAAGCAATTTCAAATATGTGTAAGGTGTTAAAAGATATAAGTGGTCAATCATTTAATTTTGAAATTGAAGTAAAGGATCTGATTTCATTAAACAATGACAAAAATGAGTGGAAGATCCCTATAACTATCAATATTAAAATAAATAATAACTTTACTATTCTTACAGATTACTTTGTTAATACCATGAAAGGTATTTCACTTTCGGGGATTGAAGCAGAAAATTATAGAAAGCTAGAAAAACCAATTTACACTGTGGACTTTGCAGATTTAAATGGAGTTAAAATTAAATTTAATCTAAGAAAGAAGGTTTCAATAATGAATGTCTTTGATTTCTTAATGTATTTGAAAGTATCTATAACAAACTTTAGTATTTCAAATGGTATTGCTACATTAACAGGTGATCAAATATTATGTTCACCTAACGAAACAGATAATATCCTGAATAAACTTTACAAAGAGGATTCAGATCCTCAAGGTCATTCAAAGAAGGCTACAGAGTTTGAAAAAAGTTCTGCATATAAATATTGGGATGACACTCATGTAAATAGTGTTAGTAAAATAAAAGACAATTTTAACCCATTCATGTTTCAAGATAAAAAATTTAGCTTATTCAATTTGCATCCTTGTATTTCCAACCCTTATAATGGAGTTTTTGGAGGTTATGAACCATGTGATGAGAAAATATATGGTGATTTTACAAGAAAGATATTCGAGTTTTCATTTTCAGGGATTGATTTAAATAAAGTTTTAATTTCACTTTTTTTTAATGATATTAGAACATTAGATGAATTATCAAAAATCTCACAATACAAAGTAAATCCCATTAAAAAATAATATAAATATGAAAAATAAAATCTTATATTTAATTTTTATTGTTATTGCACTAAATTCACCAATTGTTGCTATTTGCCAAGGGTTTAATGATGATAAAGTAGCCCTTACGAATTTTATTAAAAGGATGTATACTAATTCCCCTTTTGAGGGAGTAAGAGTTGTAGAAGACTATGATAATAAATATCTGCTCTCAATTGTCTCTTTGGAAAAAGCAAAATATACCAGTAACAGCATAATGACAAGAGTTGCTCAGACAAAATCACAGTCACAAGCAAATACTTTTTTTAATGGCTCCACAGTTTCATCAGATTTTATTATAAGAACTACAGAGCAAAAACAGGATAGTTCCAAAACAAAAAGTACAATAGAAACCATAGAATCAATTAAAGAAAATTCTATAGGCTTTGTAAATGGAATGGAATTGCTTACAAACTTTGATATTGAAGAGGGTAAAAGAATGTTGTTTATCTATTTTAAGAAAATGAATTAAACCCATGGTTATGGAAAATAATATGATTTGTAATTATTATGAGAACATAATTGAAGAATTATCAAGGCCAGGTAAGCCAATAGTTTTTTCAAAGCACAATTGCTCTTACAGTTACTATGATGAAAAGGGCAATTTAATAGTAATAAAAACTTGTGAGTACTTTGAAGCATTTGAAAAATGTAAATTTTATAAAAGCAAATAAGTAAGGAAAATAAATTGTATAATGAATTTATACCCGTTAACTTTCGCCTGAAATAATTAATATGATTGGTTTGCCAAAGTATTCACTTCCTCAAAGCATTTTCTAATATTGGGATGCAACCTAAATCAACAAATCCCGCCTCATCAAATAGCGGGATTTTTCAATAAACCCCTCTTTAAAAAAAGATGAGATTTTCTCAATTTAAATTTATTGATTTTGTTTTCTCAATTTATTTTTATATATTTGTATGAATTAAAATATTTATAAATGAAAAGACAAAAAAAATTAGAAACATTACAGAAATACCTTGAAAAGAAAATTAGTGATTGCAATATTCATTATGCAGTTGATTTAAAAAGGGAACTGGTTTATAGTTCCAATATAATAGAACTTAAACAAATAAAAACAGTCTCAATATGAATAAAAATGAACATGAATATTTAATTGAAATTGCAAAGAATAACATAGGTAATAAAGTTTTTTATTCCAAAAGTGATAAACAGGGGAATCAAAAAGAATATATCTTTGAAAAATATTCAGGAGGTATCGGAATTGCTGAACCTGGAAAAGAAATGAAATTTAGTAATGTATTTGCTCATTTAAAGGAAATTAAAACTAAAAAAGTAAAAAAAGTTCTACTCAAACAAGTAATTAAACAAAACAAGCTTAAATGAAGGAAATAGAAGAAAAAATCAAAAAATTAGAAGCGGAAGTTACTTCGTTAAAGAAATCAATAGAATCATTAATATCGGAAAAACGCAAAATCGATGAACTCCTAAAATGGTTTGATAAAATGAAAAAAAGCGGAAACTCTGAGTTTTAAAAATTCCCCCGTTCTACCGAGGTTCCAACCTCAGTCGCCAATATTTCAACAGGCTTTTGCCTGAAATAATTTACTATAAAAAATCCCGCCCTTCCCCAAAAAAAGAGCGGGATTTTCCTTTTCCTCTCAACCTCAATCTCAATCTCAATCTCAATCTCAACCTTAACCTTAACCTATCACCACCTGAATATGATTAGTAGTTCCTCTCTTAATACTAACATTAAGCGTAACCACCACCGCACCGTTCACAGTTCCGGTCAAAACATCTTTCCCTGCTTTTACTTCTTCTATGGTGGCATTTCCTTCGCCATCCGTTGTTGCCGATTTTTTAGATTTAGTTAAAGTAAATATAACGTTAGCCATCGGATTACCTGAGCTTTTTGCCGTAGCATTAATTTCCAAATAAGTATGATGCACATTCACAGTAGGCACCACCATACTTGCTTTCAAACGTCTAAAAAAAGCAGGTTTACTTTCTTCATAATCTCTGCCTAAAAATTTAAAATTTGCCACTCTATTTTTCAGCACTTTAGCGCTTTTTCTAAATGCTTTTGTAAGCAAAGGTGAAGCCTCATGCACAGTTTCGCTACTTCCCTGTATGCTTTTAAATAAGTTAATTTTCCCAAGTAAAGTCGTCAGATTTGCAGCCGTAACTGTATTTGTAGGAGTCAACAACGGCAAATTAGCTAACATCAAATCGTGGTCAGCTTTTGCATTTGTGCCACATTGAGCATCTGCAACGGCATTAAAATCAGTAGGCTCAGTATGCAATTGATCTGCAAGACTGGGTTTTCCCAACTTATTAAATCTAACATAAGCTTTTCCCGAAAGGTTCGAGGCAAAACTTGCAAGGTCAGTTTTTGCGGTTAATTTTTCGGCACTAAAACCGCTATTATCCACAAAAGCTTCAGCCAAAGCGTTTTTATAAGCTACATAATCTTCCATGTAGTCAGCCGCTTCAGCCATAAAATCATCGTCACCATCATACGCATCACTGTCTGCCGTCAATTCTTCATACAGTGCAGTATACATGGTATCTCTGGCTTGTTCTCTGTTGGTCATTTTGAGATATGTTTAAATTACTGTTTGTTAATTACTTGCCCTTTCGGGCGTATATTAAATTACTAAATATTTACCGCTGAGCATAAATACTTCGAGGGTACAAAGATATTAAAATATCTCAACAAACAAATATTTTTTCAAATTCGATTAAAATTTATTTTCATGAG
>JBAWXL010000098.1:0-14452 GCA_037144095.1 Bacteroidota bacterium | reverse complement strand
AACAGCTAAAAGCCTATTAGCCTCCTTTAAGCTTCAGCCTAACCACCTTCAGCCTCTTAGGGCATTCCTGGATATTGGGCGAAAGGACCCTGGTTAAGCCTTGGTTCAAACAGGTTAAAGTCATCGAAATCGACTAATCCGTTTCCGTTAAAATCGGAAAGGGTGAATCCATAAGTACCTTCATTAAGGTAGGGTTCGAAGATGTTGAAATCGTCGAAATCGACTCCAAGGCTTTGGTCTAAATCGCCTAGATAAAATGCATAGATATTTGGTCCGACCTGAGCCTGGGCATCTGTTCCATAAGCTTGATTTACATCGGTGGTGAAGTTATAACTGATGTTGTTGCTGTAGAAAGAAACGGGATTTGAGGTGCATGTTTGAACGTGATTTCTGTTTTTTACTCTGATATAATAGCTGCTATTAAATGCAGGTGCTATGGAAATGGTGGCAATGCCATCGATGCCTAAAACTACATTTCTATAAGTAGTTACAAAATCATAGGGTGGATTGGCATCATACAAATCTACATCAATTTTATCGGCAATTCCGCTATCCCAATAAGGTCCATACTCGTTTGATGCTTCATACATCAAGCCTGATCCTGCATATAATCCTTCAAGAAGAAGTGTGAGATTGAGGGTTTTGTTTGCAAAAGTCAGCATTTCGTAAGCTCCAATAGTGGTTGATGCGCCACGTGGATGAGAAATGAAATCTTCGTTTACGATGCCGGGTAGGGGATAGGCTGCTCCGATGGCGGGAGAAGCTGGTTGTAGTGTGAGATTGGTGGTGGAAGTGAAGAGAGGATCGACATTGAGCGATTGTGCATCCTGACCTGTGAAAGCGCGCCAAGCTGCCAGGTTCATATTGTTGACTGGGGGGGAGGCTGTGCCTACTAAAGCCACATAATTATTGTCGTAATTTGAAACATAATATATGTTGTTGTTGATATTTGAAAATGGCGATGTAGCCGATTTGCAATATATTGCATAGCCCCAGCTTGTATTTGAAGATGGACGTTCGCCAACGCTGTTTTGGAGAATATTGTTTAGGAATGTAATGCCTGAAACCCCGGCACCCACTTCTAAAGCCGTAAACCATTCGTTGTTATAGAAAATGCCATTTGCGGTATCTTTATTCATATAGATTGAATTGTTGTAAATATAAATGCCTGATGTTGAATTCCCATAGAGCTTAATGCCAGCAGGAATAGACCCGTTATCCTGACCATCGGGGCTTGAACCTATACCTGCAAGATGACGGATAAGATTGTTTCTTATGATGAGATTGGGATTTGTACAAATAGAATAATTTGTTATACCACTGCAACCGTAGTAGCTACTACCTGCATAATAGTTATCGTGTATATTGTTTTTTTCAATAATGGAATTGGTAACTCCTTCTAAATGTATTGCTTTTAGGTTAATACTATTAGTGGCCATATAGCCAATTTCATTTCCTTTAATTAGTAAATGATCCTGATATATAGCTTTTATGCTAATATTGTTTATATATTGATTTAGTGTAGATGATCCAAATACATTATTGTATACAACATTTCCTGAACTTTGATTCCAGTAAACACCATCAAGATTTAAGCCTGTGGCACATTTGTAAATTAAATTATTCTTTATAATATTGTTATTGTTTGCCCCGGTGAGATTAATTGCAATGTAATTGGAAGCACTTGCAGTGGTAAAAATACAAGCATCTATTACATTATTATTAGATCCATTGGTTAAGCTAAGTGTATTTCCTGTAGTTAAATTATTATTGCTAAACCAAAGTTTTTTATTCCCACTTATGGTAACTCCATCAGCACCATTTAGTCTGATTAATGTTCCCTGATAATTTCCGCTAACATTATGAGCAACAGTGTCGCCCATGATAATGTTGAGGTGGAAAGCAGTGTCTTCTACATTAATTTCGTTCAACGCATTCGTGCCTTCTTCGTTTAAATTACCAATTATTTTGACTGTAAGATTCCCAATTAGTACCTTGTTGTTTACATCGGCAAACAAACCGGTGGGACCAGTGAGATTAGGATAATCGCCGGGAATATTTTTGACTCCTGATAAACCTGAAACAACGGTATAGGTTGAGGGGTTAGAGGGAGGAGTGACACAAGCAGGAGGGAAGGTAGTGAATCCTAAAGCGCCTAAAGAAGGATAGGCGCCAATATTTGGAGGAGAGATAGTATCTTGTGCAACAATATAATAGCTCACCGTGCTTCCCATAGATACACCTGAACCAAAGGTGAATTGATAGGTGCTATCACCAACCCAAACGCCATTAACAGCGGAATAGGGATTGTTATTAATTTTCCAAAATAGTCGAGGGATTCCAGATCCATAAGTTGGAACACTTCCATGATAATCTTTTATGGAGGCAGAAAGTACCCGGTCGCCCCATAAATGTGTGTTATATAATGGTTTGTAGGATATTACAGGGGGAGTTACATCTGCCCCTTTTTCATAAGCCCCCATAGAGGTTGGAAAGGTTCGGGTTGATGAACTAAAATCATCAGTGATTGCCAGAGCACCGCAAACATCTAAAATTGGAGAACCTTTGAAAGGGATAAGGATTTTAGTGCTGTTGAAATCGGGCGAAACTGATTTGGAGTTAGCATCTTTTCCTGAAGCAGATTTCAAGGCTGCAAGGCTTAATTTATCGCTATTAAAATATCCCAGAATGCCTTCATTGCCTGAGACGTAATAATCATTATAATCAAGATTTGTAAATGTGGATGCCGATCCACTGGAATAAATTGCATAGGCAGTAGAAATTCCTGTAGTGTTTTCAATAGAGTTTGAGAAAATATTGTTTCTGATATCAATTTGAGAAGCCAGGTTTCCGATATAAATTGCTGCACTGATGTCGGAAGTAGCTAAAGGTGCGTTAATATACCCACTCAAGCAAATTGAATTATAATATATTTTAACATCAGTGGAATATACAGTGATTTTTATCCCTGCTGTACCATAAGAGCCAATATTTGAAGACCCTAAACCTGATATATCGTAAATAACGTTATTCGCAATGGTAACATTACCTCCTGCACTGGCTAAGTTAGTTGTAATCCCTGTACCCGGATTATTTGATGTAGGATTGCCAATTCCATGAATGGTATTTTTAATGAAAAAGGTATTTCTGACTCCTGCCCCTAAATAGGCACCTAAAGTGGAATAATTGCCTGAATAGACATTTGATTGCACACCTGTAATTTCATTACCTGAAATAGTGCCAGCAGTATTGTAAAAAGTTAGTCCGGCGTAATGAATATAATAATTTGTGTCAGCCGATCCTATGATGTTGTTTGTAACCATTAAATTATCAGTAACATTTCCTGTGGTTCCTGCAATATACAATCCAATTAATGCCCTGCTGATTTCGTTGTTATCTATTGTCAGATAATCATTATCTTCACCAGCTGTGCCAATAGTTGAGCCAACTGAAATAGCATAATTTATATTCGCACTTAAATAGGCTTCTCCACCCCAGATGACACAATTTTTAATAGTGTTATGGTTCGCTCCCAAAAACAAAGGTCCGGTTGAAATCTGGAGAGCTGCTGTGTTATTTGCTGAATTGGAGTTTTCAATTGTAAGATTTCTTGTAGTTGCATTGCTGTTTGATCCATTGATAATAAAATAATCAGTTCCATTTAAAAGCAATGTAGAGGTTGCGCTACTACTTGTAATGATTGGACTTTTCCCACTGGCAGGTTTAATAGTGACCGTGTTGCTTAATGATGCAAGAGGGATTTCAGTAAAAGTAATGGGAAAAGTTTCCCCGTTTTCAGCACTATAAGGTGTGGAAGCGGAATTTGTAAGACTTAAAGTTACGGGTGCTGTGAGTCCTCTATTATTAATATTTAATGCAGCTTCGGTTAAGGTGGCAAAATTGGGATAGCTATTGCCGGCTCCTACAAGATAAGTGCCACTCATGGGACCGTATATTAATCGGTTTCCTGCCGGTGCAGTTATTGTGGGTATTCTTGCTATACCTCCAATTGTAATGCTGGGGCATTCTCCATCAATATAATGCCCTGTAGGAGCGGTTTGTTTGACATCATACACCAACCAGAAATAATTATCGCCATTGATTAAAGATTGTGAGCCGGATATGTTGAAGTTAGCAATGGTTGGTGTTGCAGTTCCAAATAATATTCCGGGACCATAAACCGCAGAATTTCCTGTATAGTATATTTTTGCTGGTGCGACATTAATATCTGAGATATCCGTTGTTCCATTGCTATTTAAGCTAAACTGACTAACTGACATGGGCGAAGCATTTCCACTAACTGTAACTCTAATCTGAATCACCGGCTGATTAGTATTGCCTGAAAATACATAATTCGTTTGTTGACTGACTAAGGAGTTTAGATATGACATCGCAGGCGAAGCAGTGAAATTTCCTTCATCTGCTCCCACATCAGGAGCTGTTCCAGTGCCTGAATAACCGGCTTCGCCAAAACGAATGTCTCCATCGTAATCATTTGTTATTGCAATGGGGGATGTTATTCTTAATCCGCTACTTTCAACAGATGTAGGAATTGATGTAGTAATATGTAAATCGTGTCCGGCCGCATTCACAAAGTTTGGCATTTCTGTAAATGAATTAGTTTCGCGGGGAGCCACTCTTACTTTCATCAAGGCAACTGTCTGGTCTCCATTGGTACCATCATAGTAAATTAAGTTGTTGGGGCCAGGCGTACCGGCATAAAAGCAGTTATTGTTGGATGCTGTGGAATAAGTTGAAATTGTTGTTGCTCCTCTTCTATAAGCCACAGTATAGGCAGGGGCTGTAATAGCAACCGGAACAGAGTTGTTTATGATAATATTGTTCTTAAGTTCGATGTTGTAGTAAGTGTCTGCCCAAATCCCAGAAGTTCCAAAAGTGGTGGTTGAATTACTTGTCGCGTTTAAATAAATACTATTATTATAACAGTAAAAAACATTTCCTGAAGTTGTCTTATAAATCCCTTTTATTGCATTCGTCCCGGTTGCCTGAGGCGTTCTTAAATCAGAAATAAAATTATTATAGAGATAAATATTATTTCCACCGGATATAGTGATTCCATTTACCATTCCAGTTGCAGTAGTAGAAGATAAATCATAGATATTATTTTTATAGATACTTGGTGTACTTAAATCATGATACATACCAGTTACTGTCCCACCTGCTGAAGAAAGGGTATGAACAATGTTTAAATATGTGCTTCTGGTTCCACTAGTAGTATATAAATGCATACCATACACATCTCCATTTCCCTGGTGATTAAGGTTAAAGATAGTATTAGAATAATAGGTTTCGTTTGTTGGACTTGCATCATCAATAATTCCATACAGGGTTCCAGTTCCAGTAGTTATATTAAAATCATGCAGATAATTGTTATGGATACTGAGTGTCCCTGTCCTTGCCTGCATTGCATATATGCTTGCATTGCCACTTTTTGTCAGGTTGTATAAGGTGTCATTATTGATATTAATATTAAGTGCTGAACCTGCATCAATACCATAAAGATTTCCGGTGCCCGGTATGCTAATATCATGGATAGTATTATTATTGATATTGATAGTGCCTGGTCCATTGATTGTTAGGCTATTGTATATTCCATAGCAGTTTGCATTGGTAGAAACGGTAGAGCTGATATTTTGTATGGTATTGTTATTAATATTCAATATATTTGTGCTGCCTGATCCCCCTAAGGCTGAATATATTCCATAAATACCCTGCCCGTTTCCTGAACTGTTTAGATTTAAAGTATTGTAGCTAACCGTTGCATTTGATTGGGTTGAAGTACCCAGATAAATCCCATAAATTGAAAATGTGAAATTAGCAGCAGGTGAAGTAGTAATACTATTATTAGCAATATAGATATTATTCTGATAGTTTGCGTTTATACCTGTGGGATAATTTGAACCCCCATAATCTTTGATTACATTTCCGCCACTCACTCCAATTTCATTATTTTGATCATATAATGTATAAGGACTTGAGGCGTTGTACCCATTTAAGTTAAACCCATAGGTAGCATTAGAAATAGTGTCGTTGTAAAATTGACAATAACTATTTGCATCACTTGCTGAAGTGATTGCTAATGATGTGGTATTTGACAAAATATGATTGCCACTGTATATACCGGAAGTTGCTGACGTATTGGTTTTATTAAGTGTAATATTGCAATTTTTGATGGTCACATGCTGACACCCATTAAAAGGTGCTGTGCTGTTTCTTTTTACCAGGGCATAACCCCATTCAACAGAAGCATCAAATGACTTAATATCTAAACCGTCAAAAGTAATATAATCAGTTCCCGCCAAAATCATTCCGGCATCAGTTGTAACTCCCCATCCTCCCCCATACACGTTTATTTTTGGGTTAACAGTGCCCCCAGGTACTTTTTGAAATACGATAGGTGCTGTTGCACTGCTTGTATTGGTGAGAATTTGATATTGAAAAATAGTTAAATCTTCCCATTCAACATAGCCGGATGCAATATTAAATGTGACTCCGGGAGCTGTTGTCCCATTAATATTTAAATCATATATCGCCATTGCGATGGAAGTATAGTCACCGGGAATCATTTTGACTCCGGTGAGGGGTTGGGCATTTGTCACCAATAAAAAGAAAGAGAAAAGAAATAAAAGAATGAGCTTTTTCATAATAAAATAAGAGCTTGTATTTATAAATTTGAAATTGGCTGCAAAATTATTTCTATTCATTCAGATAGATTAGCACAGATGTTTCAAATGCTAACACAAATGTTCCAAATATTATATTGATAATATTGAGGAAAGAATCTATTGTTGCGAAAATGAGAGTTTTAATAAAAATGAAACTATCAGAAGATATGTTTCTATTGCATATTCAGGTATTCACTAGGGGTCATTTGATAGACCTCTTTGAAATTTTTAGAAAAATAAGATAGATTATTAAAGCCCACCGAATACATGATTTCGGAAATATTCCCCGATTTTTGCTGCATCATTTGTGCAGCTCTTTTAATCCTGATAATTCTGATGAAACTACTTGCTGCCTGCCCTGTTATGGAAGTGATTTTTCGGTGAAGCTGACTTCTGCTAATCGCCAATTCGCGAGCGAGAAACTCTACATCTAAATCTGAATTATCCATGTTTTTTTCAATAATACGTATGGTTTTTTGAATAAAAAGGGTGTCGGATGATGAAATTGAAATTGCCTGAGGTTCTAGCTTTAATTCCTTTGTAAATAAATCTTTTAAAAATTTGCGTTGATTAATCAAATTAATAATTCTCACTTTTAATTCTTTCTCATGAAAAGGTTTTTTGATGTAATCGTCAGCTCCATTTTCAAGTCCCCGTATTTTGTCTTCTAAATCGGTGAGTGCAGTCAGCATTATCACAGGAATATGCCTGGTGTTAGGATTTAATTTTAATTTCTGACAAAATTCAATACCGTCCATTTTAATCATCATAATGTCAGTGATGATAAGGTCGGGTTGGCAATTAATAGCTGATTCTAATCCTTCCCCGCCATCCGAAGCCAGAGTCACTTCATATATCTCCCTTAATATTTCTGACAAATAAGCTCTCATATCAGGATTGTCGTCTACAACTAATAACCTTTGCTTTTCATCACTAATGTTTTCTTCCTTTTCAATTGTAATTGCAGGAACATCATTATTTTCAAAAGTTGTTATTTCAACGGGAGCAAAACCAGGAGTTTTTAATGCTGATACTTTATTTAAATCATCAGCATGATAAGCACCAGGATCAATGGGAAGTAAAACGGTGAACTGACTCCCTTCCCCTTCAGAACTTTTCAGCAGAATTTGTCCTTTATGCAATAGAATGAGTTCTTTTACCAGAGCAAGTCCTATTCCATACCCATCATATATACCACTTGTATAATTATTTAGCTGATAAAACCTTTCGAAAATTAGATTTTGTTTGTTGCCTGGAATTCCTTGACCGTTATCAGAAACTTCTATTTGAATTGTTTTAATATAAGAAGTAAGATTCTTTGAAGTTTTGTTTTCTGATTCAATAAAAGAAACTGTAATATCTACATTCCCACCCGTTTCTGTATATTTAATGGCATTTGATAAAAGGTTGCCAATGATCTTTTCAACGATATCACCATCGAAAAAGGCATCGATTTTCTCATCAGGGTAATGTTGCCCAAACCGTATGTTTTTATTCTCAGCAATCAATACAAAAGATTCAGCCACTGCCGAAACCAATGAAATAATATTTCCTTTTGAAAGCTTAAGTTTTTGGTTTCCACTGTCAATGCGAGTAAATTCTAAAAGTTGTTCATCAAGTGCCAACAGACGACTGGCGTTGCGATGTATCAACTGAAGATATATTTTATCTTCAGTTGTAGCTTTTTCAAGTAATTTCTCAAGGGGTCCAAGCATCAATGTCAAGGGTGTTCGGAATTCGTGAGAAAGATTGGCAAAGAATGCCGACTTAATATCATTTATCTCTTTGAGTTTAGCTTGTATTTTCTTGTTATTCTTCGATTGTTTATACAGTAAAATAACTATTGAAGTGACGATGATAAACAAGCCGAGGAAAAGCAAAACATATATTCTGGTTCGCTGTAAATTAACTTGTTGTGCGGCAGAATCTATTTTAAGAGCATTTATCTGATAATCTTTTTGCGAAGTTTCGAATCTGATTTGTATTTCATTCAGTTCTTTATCATTTTTTACTTTTAACAAACTATCACTATTTTGTTTGAAAATCAACAGGTGCTTATATGCGTCAGCATAATTATTTTTTGATGCATAACATTCAGAAAGCACCCTGTTCGATTCCATAATCAACTGAATATCGCATGATTTTTGAGCAATTGCCAGCCCTTTTAATGTATAGAGTATTGCATTATTATAATCTCTTGCTTTCTGATAATCAAACCCAAGGTTAATATAAGCTAAGCAAACGTCGTATTCACTTTTTAGATTTAAAGAAAACTCTAGCCCTTTTTTATGAAAAATAATAGCTTGTACAGGATTTCCCATGTTCATAAAGGTTACACCTATATTATTGTAACATTTTAGCATTCCCATCTGATCATTAACTTTAATTTTCAGATCCACTGCTTTAAGGAAATATTCAATGGCTGCCTGATATTTTTTTTTAGCATTTAATGCATTCCCTATATTCACGTAATTGACAGAAATCCCAAGAGTAAACTTCTTCTTTAAATTAATTTCAAGAGATTTTTCATGATACTTTAATGCTTCATCAAACTTGCCTTCTTGATAATATAGCGAACCTAATGTGCTATAGAATAATGCTAATTCGTCACGATTACAAATGGTTTCGTATATTTTTTGTGCATCTTCCAACAGTTTGGTAGCTTTTTTAAAATCTCTTTTTTTTATAAATATGGAGCTTTCATCTACCAGACAGTCAGCATATGATTTAAAGTCTTTAGCTTTTAAAAAAAATAATCCGGAATTACGAACACTAATCAAAGCCTTCTCTTTTTCATCATTTAATTTGAATATTTTGAACGAAACATATAATGCCTCTGCCATCCCTTTATCATAATTAATCTTTTCTGCCAGTTCTATACTTTCACGATTATACTTTTCTGCCAGCACCCGATCAGTTTGAATATAATGGTTAGACAAAGTGTTTAATATATCAGTTTTCACCTTCTCATCATGGGTATTTGCCAATACATTTTGAAGACTATCAATGTTTATGGGCGTTGATGAAAATGACCTACAGCATGCAACAAGTGAAAGCAAATTCAATATTACCAATAAGATAATTATTTTTTTACGACTTCGATTTAATAATAAATATAACATAACAATATACAAATACAATCACAGCAAAAATACAAATTAATAATCGAAATTAACTGTTTAATTTGTTAATTGTCACGAACGCATGATATTGTAATTGATTTTAATGCTTTATATAAATCTAATTAATCTCATTCAGATAGTTGGACATTAAAATTGGGAGATGTAAATCATGATGCAATTGAAGATTTTAGTGATTTTACAATCTTTGAACCTAATCTTGATTCAGATGTGTTAGAATATTTATCAACTGGTTTTATTGGGGATGGATGTACTGATATGAGTGATTTTAATCTTTTTAATATTCGAATGACAGAAGGAATATCAACTCATTATCGCTGAAAGCTGTGGGCTGACAAGGGTTAATTAAAAACGGTCAACGTATTTCAGGTGTAGACAATTTTCTTATTTTAAATTGTCAATTGTCCCCCCCCTTTAAACGCTATATATAAAAAAATGAAATGTAGCTAAGCTCTCTAAGGCCAACTAAGCGGCAAAATGAGCAACCTAAAAAACTCCTTTAGCAACCAAAAAAATCGTTTTTTTGGTTGCTAAAGGAGTTTTATAAGTTGCTAAGGCGGTTTTATAAGCTGCTAAAAGAGTTTTATAAGCTACTAAAATGATTTTATTAGCTGTTTAAAGAGTTTTATTAGCTGTTATAATGATCTTATTAGCTGTTAAAAGAGTTTTATTAGCTGCTAAAACGGCTTGAAAGCTTGATTAATTACTTCGTTAATATAAACATTATCATATAGATAACTTAAGATGATGCGAAATATTAAAGAAGCTAATATAAGGTGCGCCCCCAATTGAGCAGTAGATATATAAATGAGATACAGCTAAGTCAAATTTGCAATTCGTGCTTACATTTTCCATTTTCCATCTTCATTTTGACATTTATCCCCCGTTAAGCTTAGCGTCCCGCTACGCTTACTAAATCAGGCATCCTGACTTTTTTTTTCTAAAAGAATTTTAAAAACGATCGATACAGGCTTAGTTACGATTTTTTGCTACTTAGCATCCTTGGGATCTTGTTCATGAAATTTACGACTTGGGTCTTTAATTATATAATTTTATCATTCTATAATTCTATAATTTGTCCCCAACATCCTTCTTATTTCATATTAAAGAATTACTTTTGCAGTTCAATAGATTACTCGCGAATAAAACGAATGCAACATGACAAATCCCCTATTCCTTCCTCTCCTCGGTGTGGCAATGGCTTTGTTATGTGTGCCTTTCTTTAAACCACGCTTAGCCGGTTGGCTTTCATTTCTTTCCTCACTCATCATTGCACTGTTTTCACTTATTCCGGCAGTTTCAGTGCTGATGGGCAATACCATAGAATCTGCCAACATCCATACTTCTTTAGGCGATTTCCAACTCCTCATCGACCCTCTCAGTGCCTGGTTTATCGTAATTATCAATATCATTTTCCTTGCAGGTAGCTTCTATGGACAGGAATATCTCGGGCATTATTCCAGGCCTTTTAAAAAGCATAGTAAAAAAAGCAGGCAGTCCACAGTCCACAATAAGCAACAAACTTCAAATTTGACAAGCACCCTTGCCGACTGCCCATTGCCGACTGCCGACTCAAAACCCACCCATCATATAGATAAAAGTCAGGACCTGAGAGTCCATTACGCTATACTCCCCATCTTTCAGGCATCAATGATTTATACCACCCTCATCAACGACCTTTTCTTTTTCATTGTGGTGTGGGAAATGATGTCGCTCACTTCTTTCATGCTCATTTTGTTCGATAGAAAAAAAGAAGGAACCCTCAAAGCCGCCATGAATTACTTTATTCAGATGCACATCAGTGTGGTTTTCCTTTTGATGGCTACTTTCTATCTGTTTCATCTCACGGGAGGCAGCACTTTTAGCAGTCTTGCAGCCTTGCCTTCCATCGCAAGTGCTCAGGATTCACTGCTGGTCTTCATGCTTTTCTTTATTGGTTTTGGAATCAAATCGGGTTTCATTCCTTTCCACACCTGGCTGCCTCATGCCCATCCTGCGGCTCCTTCGCATGTGTCGGGCATCATGTCGGGAGTAATCATTAAATTAGGAATTTATGGAATTCTAAGAGTGGTATTGCAACATCCTGCCGATATGATTACGGTGGGTTGGATTATCATGATATTTGCTGTTGCTTCCGGTTTATATGGGGTGATGCTTGCCATCATACAACACAACCTGAAGAAACTGTTGGCATATCACAGCATCGAAAACATTGGCATCATCGGCATGGGCATCGGCATGGGCGCTTTAGGCATTGGCTATGGAAACCAGATGCTGGCAGTGATGGGATTTGCCGGCGCTTTGTTACATACATTGAACCATAGTCTCTTTAAATCCCTTTTGTTTTTCAGTGCAGGGAATGTCTATCAGGCAACCGGCACCGTCAACATCGAGAAGTTAGGTGGACTTGGAAAGAAAATGCCTTATACGGCTGCATTTTTCCTCATCAGCGCCATTGCCATTTGCGGTCTTCCCCCCCTGAATGGTTTTATTTCCGAATTCATCATCTTTGTTGGGCTCTTCGATGCCATACATTCATTGGGACTTTCGCAATCCTTTTCTTTTGTGTTGATAATTGCAGCATTGGCGCTCATCGGGGGCTTAGCCATACTCTGTTTCACCAAAGCCTATGGAGTCGTTTTTCAGGGAAGTCCCCGCCATGAATTTAAGAAAGAACCTACCGAAGCAGGATGGGTTAAAAAACTGCCCATGTTTATTGTTGCTGCTTTAATTATTCTCATTGGTTTATTTCCCGCTTTGATTATTACGGCAATGATTATCCCTCTTCAACTATTTATCCCTGATGCCGGTTTTTTAATTCTTGATTCAGGAATACTTGAAACCCTTACGGGGATATCCATTGCTGCCGGAGTATTTATTGCTATCATTCTTTTCGTATTGGGAATTAGAAAGCTGATTCAACGAAATGTTGTAATTGAACAAAGCGAAACCTGGGGTTGTGGATATGTGGCACCCAATCCGAAAATGCAGTACACGGCAAGTTCTTACGCCCGCACCTTTCGCAAGCTGTTTCATCCTTTGGTATTTATGAAAAAGGATAAAGTGTTGATTGAAGAAACCTTTCCTCAGAAAGCCTATTCTTATGAAAGCCAATCAACCGATAGGATAGAAGACAAGCTCATTTCCGGACCATTACTTAAGCTGATTAAGTTTTTGGGCAGATTCAGGATATTCCAGAACGGACAAACACAGAGTTATCTGATGTATGGTTTTCTGTTCATCATCATAGTGTTGATTATCGAATTCTTTAACTGGTAAACCATGACGCTGCTCATCATCATACTCACCGCTTTGCTGTTCCCCGGACTGATAAACCTTATCAGAAGCCTGATGAGTGGACGAAAAGGTCCCGGCTTGCTGCAACCCCTGAAAGATATGATACGATTGTTCCGAAAGGGGAGTGTGTATAGCAATACGACTACTTTGATATTTCGCATTGCTCCGACGATTTCTTTTGCAGCGGTGATAAGTGCCGCTTTGGTATTGCCTTTAGGTCCGTGGCATGCAGTCTTTTCATTTAAAGGCGATTTTATTTTCTTTATTTATGTCTTGGGATTGGGTCGTTTCATGGCGATTATTGCAGCCATGGATACGGGCAGTAGTTTCGAAGGCATGGGAGCCAGTCGCGAAGCCCATTTTGCCATGCTTGCCGAACCTGCTTTCCTGGTCTTGTTCGGGGCTTTGGTGTTGTTTACGGGCCATTATTCCTTCGACGAAATATTCATTGCCATGCGCAATGGTTCGGGCTTTGCCTATGGCATCGGCATCATGTCTGCTTTCCTCATCTTCCTCTTCTCCCTCATTGAAACCTGTCGTCTGCCCGTTGATGATCCCCGCACCCATCTTGAACTCACCATGGTGCATGAAGTAATGATATTGGACAATAGCGGATTTGATTTAGGTCTGCTGCATTTGACCAATGCCCTTAAGTTTGCCATTTTTGGGACGATAATTGCAAACTTCTTTTTGTTTGATGTTGCGCTTTGGGTTGCCATTCTTGCTTTTATCGGAATACAGATGGTGTATGCTTTTGTCATCGCTTTTTTAGAATCCTTTATGTCCCGCTTCCGTATGAATCACAACCCTCAGTTCATCATGTCGCTGACCTCATTGGCGTTTTTAATATTTGTTGGGATACTATTATTTTTAGATAAATAGCCATGGAAACGATTTTACTAACCATTTTCTCTTTCACCCTGCTGTTTATCGGAATTTCCAACCGTTTGAATACTTTCATTCGAATGCTGACTTTGCAGGGAGTTCTTTTATTTGGCATCACCTTCCTGAAACTAACCGAAATCAACTGGATTAATCTGGCTGTGATTCTCCTTGAAACCATCATCTTCAAATCCATTGCCATTCCCTGGTTTCTTTCCTATATCATAAAAAAGAACAAAATCATCCGCGAAACAGAACCCTTTGTTTCCTATTTCTGGTCTTTGATTATAATAACGGGATTCATCATCATGTCCTTTATTATTGCAGGTTCCCTCGAATTGCCCAAAGACTCCAAAGCTGAATTTACTGTTGCTTTTGCTTCTTTATTCACGGGAATCTATATCATTATCACCCGCAAGAAAATCATCACCCACATGATGGGTTATA
>JBAWXL010000097.1:0-14724 GCA_037144095.1 Bacteroidota bacterium | reverse complement strand
GAATCAATTTATCATGAAAAGCTTCAAATCCTTTGCCATAATGTAAATCCAAATCGCTGATACTAAAATCGTTTAAAACGGGATATGAATCCAGAAAGTAGTGCATTTTTGTATTCATCTGCACTATTCGGATGGTGGGTTGCTCAGGTTTTTCTTCTACGTTACATTCTTCTAAATAATACTCCAAATCGCTTTCGAACTCAGTGTCTCTTTTACCTGAAAACTCACTTGGATAATACAAGGTAATGCTCCCTAAAAATACATACCCCTTTCGTCGTTGCGAAAATTCATTATAAAAATATTTCGGGATATCATATTCTGTATCAGCAACCACTTGTATGTTTGAAACCTCCAGTATATATCCTTTATTTGGGAAAGTCAGAACATAACTATATATTTCATTTTCTTCCAGATTCAGATAATATTCATTATAAGAATGCAGCAGGGTGGCATTCATTTCCTCTTTCAATTCTTCAAGCAATTTAATGGCATCTACCTCGCATCCATAATACCTTTTTGTTGAGGGGACATCATTGTTTTGTAAAGTATAATATCGGATTACAGGAAAATTGATATAATTGCTATCCATAGCCATCCATTCAGCATTTGTAGTATCGACTTGTGGTGTTTTTATTTCCTCTTTATGCTTATTACTTACTTTGAGAGGATCTTCAGCCATGACTTCCTCAATTTTATCTTTTTTGTAGGGAATTTTTTTTGTTTCATCATAATCAAGCAGTT
This sequence comes from Bacteroidota bacterium, assembly GCA_037144095.1. GTDB lineage: Bacteria > Bacteroidota > Bacteroidia > Bacteroidales > CAIXTV01 > CAIXTV01. The sequence goes on along the minus strand of JBAWXL010000097.1, from coordinate 13,983 downwards.
CCACTTGGTCAGTTTCTCCATAATAGGTTATTTTCCGATAAAATATGACCTTAGGTATTTTATTTTCAAACTGTATGCTTAAAATCCAGTTGCCATGATGATCAAATTCATAATCTACGCGGTTTACTTCAATATTTGTATTGTAAAGCTTACCATTAGTGCCTATTATTTCACCATCGTCATTATAAATATAAGAATAACTTACAGTATTTTGAACAGTGCCATCAGGATTCATGTGTTTAATTTCAATTAGATTTCCATGCTCATCCTTAGTCACAAAAGTCCATGATTCAAAGGTTCCATCGGCTTTTGTGCGCTTATGCTCATGTTTGCAGCCATCAGCGTCATAGATAGTTTCACCTATAAAGGCAAGATTATCAGGACTATCATAAGTTAATATTTGTTTTACTTTATTGTTTTCATCATATTTCTTAACCACAATATTGTCAATGGTATTGTTTCGTGCATTAAAATGGGTGCTTTTTATTTCATTGCCATCTTCATCATATTCATTGTAAGTCTTACCTATGAGTTTATTGCCTTGAATTGTGTGACTTTCAATCATCTGTCCTTTATCATCATAGAAATTTTTCATCTGTAATAATTCGGGCATACCTACACTAAATACCTTTTTATTGCCATTTTTATCATACTCTACAATGATATTTTCTGAACTATAGTCATGTTCTGTAACTTTTGTCCCCGTAATATAACCTCCTTGCAATCGGGCTAAATAGGGAACTTGTTCCAGTTTTTTCACCCGACCTGTGAGTTCAAATTCCTCAGTGTTTTTACCTCTTTTTTTCTTGGTAGTGCTCATATTTTTCGTTCTAATAAACTTAATAATGTTTGTTTGAATAAAGTAAACTTATCAGAATTCTTCTTCTTCAAGGTTGGTATGGGTGAGGGTGTCTTTATTTTTTAGAAGGGCATACACTTCGGCAATGTTGGCGGGGGCGCTGAAATGATGCTTAATGCCCAGTTGTTGTGCCAGGCGGTTGGCATCGAGCATCGACATGGCTTTAAATTCTTTTCGGGCAATCAGACGACCCGGGCGGAGCAGGGCTGCATCGAGTTCTTCAATTTTAACATTGAAGGTGCAGATGATTTGAAGTTTCATCAAATCATTTAACAATCCATCGGTAAGGTTCAGCAAATTGGACACACCTAAAACCCTGCCTTCATTCTGACGTGAAGCCAGCAAGGGCTCGGCATCTTCTACCAAAAGGACACAAAATTTGTGCTCTTCCGAAAATTGGGATATTTGGCTCGAAAGAAAGGTGAAAAATGCCGGATCGATTAGTCGTTCCACCATATTGGGCGGGATGTAGAGCACAATTTTATTGTTTTGTGCCATGTGACGCAACAGGTGGCGGATGTAATAGGTTTTTCCGGTGCCCGGCTCGCCATGAAACAGCACCAGCCCTTTGGTTTCGTGTTTAAATCTATCTATAAGCTTATTATGAAATGTTTCGAAGCCATAGCCATAATGCAGGTCGAGGTTTTTAATCAGAAAATCGTCATTTACAGGATAGGTTTTCAGCGCATAATCGTTTGCTGAGTTCACTTCCACTATTCGGATTTCAGGAATATCCGGTACTTTTTCGAGGGAGCAGAGTTTGATGTAGTTGTGAAGCTCTTCTTCAAAGCGTTCATCGCGTAAGCCGCTTTCATTAGTTGGATGAAATAAAGTCAGATACCCTATTGAGATTGCTCCATTCCAGTGTGGGTTGTGCCTTTCAAAGAATTCGGGAACCAGATATTGCGAATCGTAGGCTGAACTGATCTGATTTATCTGCAAAAGATATTTTTTATTTGGAAATTGCAGCGTGCAATTATTCATATAAGATGTATTTTCATCCAGATAGTGAAAGCCATGTGTGTGAACTATTTTTGCCCCCATTTCTTTTTGAAGTTCACCTAAAAGAGAACCGATTTCAACATCTTGACCGCGATAAACAGTGGCCGAAGGCAGGTTGTTGTTCAGAATAGCATAATAGCGAAACGCCGGAAAATGCTCAACTGTGCAGGCTTCGGCAAGCCATTTCGCATGCGATTCTTCAAGCTCTTTATATTCGAGCATGGGTTTAAGGGGTGGTGTGATATTTTCCATATTTTCTTTTTCTGTTGTGGGAATATTTGTTTTTTGTACGTTAAATTCTATTTGCTTTGGGTTGTCTGATTGTATGACATCCTCTTCATTATCTGAATGATAGCTTATGTTGCGGAGCAGCATGATGGCCGGGACTGAATTGTAATTGCCTATGCGACAAACCCAATTTCCAAAATGGTCGAACTCCAAATCGCTATATTCAATTTTAGCTTCAAGTGGAATCATATTTCCGGGGAAACCAAGGTATTTCCCATCTTCATCATACAAACGATTCGTTTCGCTAACGCTTTTTACACTTCCATCTTCATTTAATGAGGTTGTTTCAATGGAATGCCCATATTCGTTGTATTTGTTTAAATTCCAATAGGCAATGCTTCCATCAGCCTTTAGGGTCTTATCTTCAATATGATTTCCCAACTCATCATTTTTATAATAATGGGAACTCATTACTTTGTTCTCGAAATCAAGCTGTTGAATCTCCACTAAAAACCCTTTATCATCATAAGTAAATACGGTGGTTGAGCCTGATTCTTTTTTAAGGGGGAAGAAGGCTTCTTTTGTAATATCACTATTTTCATTATATTCGTGCAGGGTGATCGAAGTTTGCGTTCCACCTTTTGAAAAGTGGCGACTCTGTAGCATTTCACCCTTTTCATTATAAAGGTTTATAGTGGAAGATTCGTCATAAGAATAGTTTGTTTTTTCGATTAATTTCCCATTTTCATCAAAAACACAAATGAATACATCATCATTATGAAAGCTAAAAAACTTTTCGCACTGAACTATTTTGCCATTCGAAAGTCGGGCATAATATTTTTGTTGATCAATTCTTTTAATGGGTCCTTTAAAACCCAAATCTTCTCTTGTTTCATGATGATGATACCTATCGTCTTTCATACAATTCAATTTATCTGACAAAAATACAATTTTTCTTTTTTCTTAATAATGAAGAAGATTTTATTTTGTGATAAATGAAAAAATCTTCTAATAAAGACTCTGATGTTTGCAGCAAAAGAGCTTTGGCTATTCTACAGGAATGGCTTGTTTTAGCTCAAAAAACGATTCGAAAGAAGCTTGCTGTTTTATCTTTATAATTATCATATATTCTGCATATTAAAAAATATTTAGGTTGGAAGGTGCTGTTAATTTATTGTGAATACGGCAAAATACATACATACGTAGCGCCAGTACATACATACGTAGCGTCAGTACATACGTACGTAGCGTCAGTACATACGTACGTAGCGTCAGTACATACGTACGTAGCGCCAGTACATACATACGTAGCGCCAGTACATACATACGTAGCGTCAGTACATACATACGTAGCGCCAGTACATACATACGTAGCGTCAGTACATACATACGTAACGCCAGTACATACCAACGTATCACCGGTATATTGGTATGGAATAGACCCAAATTTGACCGAAATACATTAAAAAGGGGATAAATTCTTATTGAATTATATCCCCTAAGTTTTACATTATAACCGCTAAATTAGTCAGTCAGAATATATCTTACTCGTGCTGAAGCTAAGCTTTTCCCTGCCGAATTTTGAATAATAACAGCATAATATTTGAGTCTTCTTCAAAAAAGTTTTTATCTGAAATAATTAACAAAACAGGGCTTCTTATTAGCAGGATAATTAAATCTCTTTAATTTAAAAATCCCCAAATCTGTGTCTGATTTCTGTTTTCTCAAACTTTTCAGAGTGGGATTGATGATTGAAAATCCGATTGCATCTTCCTATTCATCCCATTGTAAAAGTTTGAGTGTAATGAAACCCCTTTGCGAAACCTTTTGAAAAAACGTTAAGTAAACACTTTTCTATTCCCGGCTTACAACTTAAATCTAAATGCCTTTCTCCATTCGAATTCAGGATGTAAATCTTCATCCTTAAAGTCTACATTCCGAAATGCCAAATGCCTAAAGCCTAATAGTCTATAGCCTAAAAACATCAAACATATACGACATAAGCGATTTTTATTTACTTTTGCAGACTTTTAAAAGAAACATTAGCCAAAGTGAACAACAAATATCCAGAATATAAACATCTTGACCTTTCTTCCATAGGTAAAACCGTACTCAAGTTTTGGGAAGAAAATAATGTTTTTTCAAAAAGTCTAACGCTTAGAGAAAAGAACAAACCCTATATATTCTACGAAGGACCCCCTTCAGCAAATGGCATTCCGGGCATACATCATGTGATGGCACGCGCCATTAAAGATATTTTTTGTCGCTATAAAACCTTAAAAGGCTTTTATGTTCAGCGCAAAGCCGGTTGGGATACGCATGGTTTGCCCATCGAAATGGCGGTTGAAAAAACACTTGGCATCACCAAAGAAGATATTGGGAAAACCATCAGCGTTGCCGATTATAATAAGAATTGCCGCAGCGAAGTGATGAAATATAAAGACCTTTGGGACGACCTCACTTTGAAGACCGGCTATTGGGTAGATTTGGAACATCCCTACATCACCTTCGATAATAAATACATAGAAACGGTTTGGTATTTGCTGAATCAACTCTACGAAAAGAAGCTTTTATATAAAGGCTATTCCATTCAGCCCTATTCGCCTGCTGCCGGAACCGGTTTAAGCACACACGAACTGAATCAACCCGGCTGCTATCGAAATGTGAAAGACAATACCGTTGTAGCTCAGTTTAAGGTGACAGAGATTGAAAAGCTTCCTTTTACATCCAACAACAGCATTTATTTCCTTGCCTGGACCACCACTCCCTGGACGCTGCCTTCAAATACTGCTTTGGCAGTTGGGAAAAACATAGACTATATTGCGGTTGAAACTTTCAATCCGTATACTTTTTTGCCTGTTACTCTGATTTTAGCCAAAGAACTTGCTTCTAAATATTTCCCTGAAAAGAATGCTGAACTATCTTTAGCAGATTATAAAGAGGGAGATAAAGAAATCCCATTTAAAGTTATTTCAGCTTTTAAAGGCAAGGATGTTGCAGGCATTCGTTTCGAACAGCTATTACCCTATACTCAACCAAGCGATGGTGATGCATTTAAAGTAGTGATAGGCGATTTTGTTACCACCGAAGATGGAACCGGAATAGTGCATATTGCCCCAAGTTTTGGTGCCGATGACTTTAGAACGGCTAAGCTTAATGGATTAGGTTCGCTCACACTGGTAGACAAACAAGGCCGGTTTACTGAAGAGATGGGCGAATTTGCAGGCAAGTATGTTAAATCGGAATATGATGCGACCTTCGACTCTAAGACAGATCAAAATGTGGATGTTGAAATCATCATCAAGTTAAAAAAAGAAAACAAAGCTTTTAAGGCTGAGAAATACGAACACTCTTATCCACATTGCTGGCGGACCGATAAACCCATCCTCTACTATCCTCTTGATTCCTGGTTTGTGAAAACTACCGCTTATAAAGACCGGATGATAGAGTTGAACAATACCATTAACTGGAAACCTCAGTCTACGGGTACTGGTCGCTTTGGCAATTGGTTAGAGAATCTTGTGGATTGGAATCTTTCCCGTTCACGTTTTTGGGGAATCCCCCTTCCCATTTGGACTTCAGAAGACCGTACGGAACAAATCTGCATACAATCAGTTGCTCAGTTAAAGGAAGAAATAGAAAAGTCGATACAATCGGGTTTTATGAATACGAATCCTTTTGCCGGCTACAATCCTGCAGATGCAAGCGATACGAACTATACTTCTTTCGACCTCCACCGTCCGAATGTGGATGAGATTATTTTAGTATCCCCACAAGGGAACAAAATGTTTCGCGAACATGATTTAATTGATGTTTGGTTCGATTCGGGTTCCATGCCTTATGCACAGTCTCATTTCCCATTCGAAAACAAAGAAATATTTAAGAATAATTTCCCTGCCGATTTTATAGCCGAAGGAGTTGACCAAACCCGCGGTTGGTTTTTCACCCTGCATGCCATTGCGGTGATGCTTTTCGATTCAGTTGCTTTTAAAACCGTTGTTTCTAATGGTTTGGTATTGGATAAAAAGGGGAATAAGATGTCGAAGCGTCTTGGAAATGCAGTCGATCCTTTTGAGACCATTGAAAAATACGGTGCCGATGCTACACGCTGGTATATGATTACCAATGCACAGCCCTGGGATAATCTTAAGTTTGATACCGAAGGCATAGGCGAAGTGCAACGTAAGTTTTTCGGAACCCTCTATAACACCTATAGTTTCTTTGCACTTTATGCAAATATTGATGGATTCACTTATTCGGAAGCAGAAATTCCCATTCACGAGCGCCCCGAAATTGACCGTTGGATATTATCGGAACTCAACACCCTCATTCGTAATGTAGATGAATTTTATTCCGACTATGAACCTACTAAAGCCGGACGTGCTATTCAGGAATTTGTCGATAGTCATTTAAGTAATTGGTATGTTCGTTTGAGCCGTCGTCGCTTTTGGAAAGGCGAATATACAAGTGATAAAATATCAGCATATCAAACGCTTTATAATTGTTTAATCACCATCGCACAGCTTTCTGCTCCCATTGCGCCCTTCTTTATGGATCGTTTGTTTATCGACTTGAATAAAGTAACCGGTAAGATTTCTTGTGAGTCGGTGCATCTTTCCGATTTCCCACAAGCGAATGAAGAATCTGTAGATGTACTGCTTGAAGAACGCATGCAACTTGCACAAAAAGTTTCGTCCATGGTGCTTTCGCTCAGAAAGAAATCGAATCTCCGTGTACGCCAACCACTTCAAAAGATAATGATTCCTGTGCTGGATAATGGATTTGAAGATAAAATTGAATTGGTGAAAGGTTTGATTTTATCGGAAGTAAACATTAAAGAGATTGATTATATTTCGGGTAACGAAGGAATATTGGTAAAGAAAATAAAACCTAACTATAAAACCCTGGGACCGAAATACAGTAAGCTGATGAAACAAATTGCTGCTGCTGTTGCAAGTTTCACAGATATTGAAATCAATACACTGGAACAAAACGAAGGATTACATCTTACCATTGAAGAGCAGGATATTCTTCTTTGTTTGGAAGATGTTGAAATAATTACAGAAGATATTCCGGGATGGGTAGTAACCAATTCGGGAAATTTGACCATTGCACTGGATATTACCATAACCCCTCAGCTTTTTGAGGAAGGTATTGCACGTGAAGTGGTAAACCGTATTCAAAACATGCGGAAAGACAATGGATACGATATAATTGACAAAATTCAAATCGAAATTGAGAAAAATATTGATATAATTTCAGCCGTTGAGAATAATTATATGTACATTTGCTCGGAAACTTTAGCCGAACAATTAGTGCTTGTTGATACTATGCCAACTGACGTAATATCGATACCATTAACCGACGAAATTCAAACCAAAATAATCATACGTAAAGTTTTATAATAAAAAAGGGGGCTATATGCAAAACGAAGACACAAACAAAACGAGATATTCAGAAGAAGAATTACAGGAATTCAAAACTATTATTATAGAAAAGCTTGAAAAAGCTAATCAGGATTTGCAACTTCTTACTGATGCTTACACAAATAATAGTGAAGCAGATACCAATGATACATCTCCAACTTTTAAAGTATTGGAAGAAGGTTATCAGGTGTTATCAAAAGAAGAAAACAGCCGTTTAGCTTCTCGTCAGATAAAATTCATTAAGTCGCTCGAAAACGCTCTCATTCGTATTGAAAATAAAACCTATGGAATTTGCAGGGTTACAGGTAAACTTATTTCGAAAGAACGCTTGCGCATTGTTCCTCATGCCACATTGAGTATTGATGCAAAACTGTTGCAGGCAAAAAAGAAATGACCCCTCGCTTTTCTTTCCGTTCAATTAAGGGTGCTCATTTAGCCATCCTCATTATTCTATTTGTCCTTATTTTAGATCAATTCATCAAAATATGGATAAAAACCCATATGTATATTGGTCAGGAGTATCATGTGGCAGGTAATTGGTTTATTATTCATTTTACTGAAAACAACGGAATGGCTTTTGGGTTGGAATTTGCCGGTATGTTCGGCAAGTTGTTTCTTAGCCTGTTCCGAATCATTGCCATAAGCGCTATTGGCTATTACATATACAGGCTTTCCAAAAAAGAGGAAACCCCCTTAGGACTGTATATTTGTTTAGCCCTCATTTTTGCAGGAGCTTTCGGAAATATAATTGACAGTGCTTTTTATGGTTTGATTTTTACTGACAGTAATTATCAAATTGCGCAGTCATTTCCTCAGGGAGGAGGTTATGCCGGTTTTCTGCATGGGAAAGTGGTGGATATGCTCTATTTTCCGTTAATTGAAGGGCATTTTCCTTCGTGGTTTCCTTTTTGGGGGAATGAAGAATTTATTTTTTTCCGACCTGTGTTTAACATAGCCGATTCATCAATCACGGTTGGTGTTTTGATGCTTATTATATTTCAGAATAAATTTTTCAAAAAGAAATCAGTACAAACTGATGCGGCGCCCGAAGTAGAAACAGATGAGCTTAATAACAATTGTTAATAAGTTCTGTTAATTCAAAGTTGATAATTATTTTCTTTATTTCAGTCTCTATTTTCCCAACGAATACTACCTTTGAACCATGATTGACATGAACTCTTCATTTGGAGAAAATACCCGTAGAAAGCCCAAAGAACTGCAAAAACGCATCGAAATTAATCAGCATGGACGTATTCCTCCACAAGCAATTGATCTCGAAGAAGCCGTGATTGGAGCAATGCTGTTAGAACAACATGCGGTTTCAGTTGTAATTGAAACACTCAAGCCGGAAGTGTTTTACAAAGAAGCGCATCAACAAATATTTAACGCCATAATGGTTCTGTTTGCGAAAAATGAACCTATCGATATCCTGACAGTTACCAATGAATTGAAAAGTATGGGCTTGTTGGAGCAAGTTGGTGGAGCATATTACATCACCATGTTGACCAACCGGGTTACCTCTTCTGCCAATATTGAATTTCACGCAAGGATACTGCAACAGAAATATATCCAGCGCGAGTTAATTGCTATTTCGTCCGAAATCATTCGCGATTCGTTTGAGGACACTACCGATGTGTTGGAATTATTAGACAGAGCTGAAAAAAATCTTTTTTCTATCAGTGATAATAACTTGCGCAGCGATGCAATCGATATGCGTATTTTGGTTAAAGATGCAATTAAGGAAATTGAAAAAGCCCGTAATTCAGAGACTCACCTAACCGGTGTTCCTTCCGGTTTTACGGAATTGGACAGAATAACCAATGGTTGGCAAAAATCAGATCTCATTATCATTGCAGCTCGTCCCGGTATGGGGAAAACCGCTTTTGTGCTTTCGATGGCTCGAAACATCGCTGTTGATCATAAAAGACCCATTGTTGTCTTTTCTTTAGAAATGAATTCATTGCAATTGGTCACTCGTTTGATTTCGAGTGAAAGCCAGTTGCCTGCCGATAAACTAAAAAAAGGCAATCTCGAAGATTACGAATGGGAACAATTGAATGTGAAGGTAGCCAGCCTGATTGATGCCCCTCTCGTAATAGATGATTCTCCCGGATTAAATTTGTTTGAACTTCGTGCAAAATGCCGGAGAATGAAACAACGTTTTGATGTTGAACTTATCATTATCGATTATCTTCAATTGATGACTGCTGCTTCTGACACAAGAGGTGGAAACCGTGAACAGGAAATCAGTAATATTTCGCGTTCATTAAAAAATCTTGCCAAAGAGTTGAATGTTCCCATTATTGCGCTATCACAATTGAGTCGTGCGGTTGAAACCCGTGGAGGAACCAAAAGACCTATCTTGTCTGACCTTAGAGAATCGGGTGCCATTGAACAGGATGCCGATATGGTGCTTTTTATTTATCGACCTGAATATTATAAACTTACTCAGGACGAACAAGGCAATTCGACCGAAGGAATGGCTGAAATTATTATTGCTAAACATAGAAATGGTGCCCTCAAGGATATTCAATTGCAATTTATCGACAAATTTGCCAAGTTTTGCGACTTCGAAACAGATTATTCAATGTATACAAATGAGTTGCCCGCCAACAATCAATTCGACACTCCAAACAACAGGATAGTTCCTTCGAGCATGAATGACGATGGATTTTCAATAGATGAATCACCCTTAAACTTTTAATCCGTTTTTTACGTTTTATGTGTATGAAAAAGTTTATTATAATAATTGCCTTTATTTTTTCTTCTTTAATATTGCAGGCATCCTATATTTTTATTCCTATGGATGCCCCTCAAAAAAATCATCTAAAAGCTTATGGAATAACCTATTGGTTGTTGAAGCAGGATGTGGAAGTGAGCTGGTTGCTCAACTACAGAGGGGGCAGTTTCATGTGTAAATATGCCAAAGCAATAGAAGATGAATGTCTGACACGGGGCGTTTCTTATCAAATTATTGCAGATGTCCAGGCATCTGCTATCCTACAGGAAATCTTGAGCAATGAAAATAATATGGATGAAATTAAACTGCAAAAACCCCCTAAAATTGCTGTTTATTCCCCTAAAAACAAAATGCCATGGGACGATGCCGTTACTCTTGTTCTGAAATATGCCGAAATTCCTTATGATGTGGTGTATGACGTTGAAGTGATTCAGGGGAGCTTGCCTTTATACGATTGGCTTCACATGCATCACGAAGACTTTACCGGGCAATATGGTAAGTTTTGGGCTGCTTTTCAGAATGCTGCATGGTATAAAGAAGATGTTAAAGCTAACGAAGAGAATGCTCATAAATTAGGATTTGCCAAAGTATCGCAGTTAAAACTTGCTGTTGTTAAAAAAATCAGAGATTTTGTTGCAGGAGGAGGTTTTCTTTTTGCCATGTGTTCGGCTCCCGATAGCTATGATGTAGCTCTGGCAGCAGAAGATGTTGATATATGCGATGTGATGTTTGATGGCGACCCTCCTGATCCTAATGCCCAAAGCAAACTCGATTTCAGCAAGTGTTTTGCTTTTACAAACTTCAAATTGGTTACTAATCCGTATGAGTATGAAATATCTTCTATTGATGTGCCACATATTCGTAAAATAAGTGAAAAAGATGACTTTTTTACTCTATTCGAGTTTTCTGCCAAGTGGGATCCTGTCCCTACAATGCTTTGTCAGAATCATACTCAAATTATTAAAGGATTTATGGGACAAACCACCGCCTTTCGAAATGAAGTACTTAAATCAACTACTTTGGTAATGGGCGAAACCAAGTCGATGAATGAAGCTCGTTATGTTCATGGGGAATATGGCAAAGGAACCTGGACTTTCTATGGTGGACACGACCCCGAAGATTATCAGCATCTTGTTGGCGACCCACCTACTGATTTGAATTTATTCCCCAATTCGCCGGGATACAGATTAATCCTGAATAATGTGCTGTTTCCTGCTGCTAAAAAGAAAAAGCAGAAAACTTAATTAGGCTGAAGGGGTTTAGGCAGAAGGCTTATAGACCTCACATTAGAATGGGAACAGCAAAAGAAAACTTGCCGAAATGAATAGAATAAAATACGGAAAGCAAGGGGTTACACTTTTATTTTCTCTTTCTTTTTTAAGATTGTCCGATTAACTAAAGGTTTATTTCAAGTTTTCTTTTTCGGATAAACTCGCTAATTTCTTTCCTTTCTTCTTCTGTTAATGGAGTACTTAGTATGATAAAGTCAACTCCATTAGGTTCTTTAATTAAGCCCATAATTTTATATTTTATTGATTCAATTATTGAGATTTTAAGTAGTGCAAATATACATAGCTTTTCTTAAATATTCATTGAGTTGGATAATAATTTTATTGATGGAATACGACAATATATTGTATTTCAAATGCTATAAAAATAAGGTGACAAAGTGAATGCCTTGCCAAGCCAGGATATTTGATTATTTTAAATTACGGCAAGCAGGGACTTAAATCCAAAATATATACTAACCAAAATATATTTTGACATATCCGAAATAAATCTATATTTTTGCATTGAATAATTTTAAACATACCTAAGCTTCCTTTTTAAAAGAAGTTTAAGACCTATTAATATTCTAAAACCAAGGCATCCTAAGGAGATGCGAAGATTTTCCCGCTTGTATCCATATCTATTTTATGGAATATCTATACCCTTTTTTTAAGAAAAATCTAATGTTAATAGAATTAAAATGAATTATTTATATCTACAAGAACTTAAAAATATTTCCTCTTTATCGATTATATTTGATGGAATTGGAATAAAAAAGCTTAAAGCCAAGAAAGAGAATGCCGGTGGAAACAATGGCTAAATTTCCACCGGCTTCATCATTATAGCCTTCAAAATATTATTAACTTAAAACAAATACTTATGAAAAAAACACTTTTAATTATTATAAGCATTATTATGCAGTGCAATATAAATATTAAAGCACAAATTACTTTACAATATACAATTGATAATGTACATCTCGATCAATTTTATTGTACTGATTTAGAGAATAATGATTTCAAATGGGTTGTTTTAGATGAAGTCAGCAATGGATTTCGTTTATATAATATGGATATGACACTTTATATGTCGGTCCATATACCAGTTGTAGAAGATTCTATAAAAAATGGCTATACAGTTTGTTATATAACAAAATCATTATTCGATTGCGATTCTACTAATATTGAATATGCCTATGAATGTGCAAATTGCAGTATGTTTACGAAGCCCTTTTATGTATTTAGAACAAATGGTGATTTAATATTTAAAGCAGATAGTTCTGCAGGACCTTATGAATTTGGGCTTTATGGAGGTTCTTTAGATATAAGACCAATATTCAATACATCAGAAGGAACAAAACTTTATCTCAGTTGTAAACAAACACAAACAGGTAATAGTTTACGGATATATTCTTTATGTGGAAGGCTTCAAACAAATGCTTACAATTTTTCTAATTATGAACAGTTTATAAAAATCTATCCAAATCCCACAACTATGAAATTGAATTTTGACATTACTCCACCTAATAATCAAGATGTATTTCAATTAGTAATTTTTGATAGTAACGCAAAAGAACAAAAACGCGAATATATTACATTAATAAACACTAAATATACTTTGGATGTGAGCAATATGAGCAGTGGCACTTATTTATTCTCACTTATTTCAAAAACAAAAGTTTACCAAACAGGTAAATTTATTATTACAAAATAAACAATTTAAAAAATGAAAAATAAATACAAATTGCTGTTATTAATCATAATAATGATTTTCAGAACAAATTTTAAAAATCTTTATGGGCAAGCAACCCCCTCTGAGCGGCATATATCAAAAAATGTAACGTGGCTAAGCCGAATTTGCAATTCGGCTTTGAACAAAGGATAATTTGCAATTATCCGAATTATGCAAACAATCAAAAAATAGTGATTTTAAAGTTTTCATTTTTGTGTCTTCCATTTAATAGAAACACAAATTATATCAAGGAGTACTTCCTGATTGGCATACACGCCAGCAATTGAATAAATATAATCATCCGATCTTTACCCTGAAGGGGAAATGCAATTTCCGCTTAGGTACATCGCTTAAGTCTTCTATGATATTTTATAAGTCTCTTTATACTTAATCAATGTGATGTATCATTTTCCAAATGTCTTCTAAGGCATCAGTTGAATCATTAAAGGCATTCGCTAAATCTTAAAAGGCATCAGTTGAGTCATAAAAGGCATTCACTATTTCATAAAAGGCTTTTCCTATATCTTAAAAGGCATCAGTTGAGCCTTAAAAGGCATTCATTATGTCTTAAAAGACTTCAGTTAAGTCTTAAAAGGCTTAAAAAAAGGTTTTGTTAATTTTTCCCAACGCATTAATAATCTTTATGCTGCAAAATGTATATATTAATAATTAGCGGCGTAATGGACATTTTTCAGGCTATTTTTTTGTCACTTGGCTCTAATGGACAT
>JBAWXL010000096.1:0-14734 GCA_037144095.1 Bacteroidota bacterium | reverse complement strand
CTGTAAATGGTTGCGAAAGTTCAACAAGATTTGATGTAACAGCAACTGTTAACACAACACCACTTGCCCCAACTGGCAATGCTTCTCAGTCGTTTTGTTCGGGAGCCTCTCCAACAATATCAAATTTATTAGCTAGCGGAACTTCAATTCAATGGTATGCTGCTTCAAATGGTGGAACCGCATTGGCAACGTCAATGGCACTTGTAAATGGCAATCATTATTTTGCAAGTCAAACTGTAAATGGTTGTGTAAGTTCAACAAGATTTGATGTAACAGCAACTGTAAACACAACACCTTCTGCCCCAACTGGGATACCATCTCAAGTCTTTTCTTATTCTGCAACAATATCAAATATTAATATTACAGGAGCTTCTATTAAATGGTATGATGCTCCAAATGGAGGCAATTTTCTTAATCCGACAACTTTATTAATTAATGGAAACACCTATTATGCCAGCCAAACAATTGGAGGTTGTGAAAGTCAAAATAGATTTGGCGTTTCAGTTAGTATTATTCAAACAATTACGCTTCAACTTTTCTTAGAAGGTCTTTTTGATCCTCTTTCTAATATGATGACTGAAGCAAAGGATATTGATTGGGGAAGCGGAAATGTTTTCCCTAAATATGGAAACGGTATTGCTGATAAAATCCAAGTGGATCTATATTCTGAAAATCCTCCTTATAGCCCAATCGGTGTTAGTATAAGTGGAATTGATCTATTGACCAATGGCTATGCATCATTTCATATTAATCAAAATCACAGAGGAAATTATTATATAAGAGTTCGTACGCGAAATCATCTAGAAGTATGGTCGGCCATTGCTGTTCCTTTTAACACAACTGAAGTAAATTACAATTTTACAAGCAGCGCATCCAATGCTTTTCAAGCACCCGGAGGAAATGACCCACAAACACAAGTTGCTTTAGGAGTTTTTGCGTTATTCCTTGGCGATTTAGATCAAAATCTTGGAGTTGATTTTGATGATTTTAATTTATTTGAACCCTATTTAACAAATGGAACTTTTGGCTTCTCTATTTCCGACTTTAACGGTAGTGGCTTAACAGATTTTGACGATTTCAATCTTTTCGAACCACGACTTAATCAGGGTCCTTTTGCTCAATATCCTGGAATGCCTTCAAAGAAATAATTTATTCCTCTTTTCTATAAAAGTCAAAGCTGTTTGGATTAGCTTCAAACAGCTTAGTTTTTAGTTCAATTAGAATTTAAATCTAAAATTGATTCTATCACTCACAAGAAAATAAAACTATGTGGGAAACTTATGCTTTTTTATATAATCAATAATCTACTATTTTAATTTCAAAATACAGTTTCATGCGCAGAATCCAGAGATTGATTTTATTTCATATTTTTCATTTTTCATCGTAAATCTGAAAATATATGTATCTTAGCAGTGTTTTTCTAATTAGCTTTTATTACTGAATTTATTTTTAAATATTCCAATTTTATAAAATCATTCATTGCACCCTCTTGTAAATACAGGACTTGAAAAATTAACCAGCGAAACAAAAACAAGTTTAAATACTATGAAAAAACGGATATTTTATTTATCGAGGTTTATTATTCTCATCTTTTTTCTTTTTATTGAGAAAAATAGCATAGCTCAATTGCCTTTTTTTAATCTTGAACTTCGAAACGATGTTCAGGTTACAGATAGAATGTATGAATTTGATATTTATCTTACTCATACCGGTAATTATATTGCACCTACCACTTTTGAATTATCCAGCATACAGATGGGCATTTATTTTAATAGTGCTATTTTGAATGGAGGAACTGCAATGGCTACCCCCATACTTGACTCACTAAAACCTCTCAATCCATTTGTTTCACCTTTTTATCAAATTCTTTCCGACATAAACACGAATCAAAAACAGACACCAAACCATATCTCAATTGTTGATTCAAGTAATAATTATCAAACAATAAAAATTACAGCAAAAACTTCTTTTCCGGGTGATGGAACAATTATTTCGAGAACAAGTGGTACACGAGTCATGAGGGTAAGAATTACAAATTCTGTTGCTTTCGCTAATTTCAAACCCAATCTGTCATGGTCGTTTGACATTCCACCTTCGTGGCCCACAAAAGTTAATGCTTATGTTGATTCAGTTTCAAAAAACATTACAGCAAACGGAACCTTTTTAACATCCGGATTAAGCAATCCACTTCTCAATGTAGCCAATTCATATCATCTGACCGGAGGAGGCACCTACTGCTCAGGGGGCATTCCTGTTGTTATTGGTCTCGACAGCTCGCAAACTGTTTTTAGTTACCAATTAAAAAAAGATGGACTAAATTATGGAGCATCAGTTGCCGGCACCGGACATTCTTTGTCATGGAATATTACAGAAGCAGGCACATATACCTGCACTGCCAACGGAATAAGCATGAATGGAAATCCTGTGGTTAGTGTTACTACCACTTCTGCTCCTGATGGCAATGCAAATCAATCGTTTAGTCATGGTGCTACTGTTGCTGATTTGGCAGTAAATGGCAGTTCAATTAAATGGTATGATGCTGCTACCGGTGGCAATTTGTTGCTTTTAACTGATACTTTAATGAGTGGTAGCAATTATTACGCTTCTCAAACGCTTGGGGGTTGCGAAAGTCAAAACAGATTTGCTGTTTCCGTTTCGATTATTCAAACCATCAACATCCGATTATTTCTGCAAGGTTTGTTTGATAATAATACGAACAGCATGCTTGAGGCAAATGATATTGATTGGGGTAGCGGTAATGTTCACCCTAATTATGGTAGCGGTGTTGCAGATAAGATACAAATTGATCTTTTTGAAGAGAATTCTCCTTACCAACCCATAGGTGTTAGCATGAGTAATTTAGATTTATCAACGAGTGGACTTGCTACATTTCAGATGGTTCAAAACCACAGGGGAAATTATTATATAAGAATTCGCAATAGAAATCATTTAGAAATCTGGTCGGCACATGCTGTTCCATTTAACAGGGCTACGGTAAACTATAATTTTACGACCAATGCCTATAATGCTTATCAGGCACCCGGAGGCAATGACCCTCAAATTCAGGTTTCACTCGGAATTTTCGCTTTATATCTTGGCGATTTGGATCAAAGTCTTGGTGTTGATTTTGATGATTTTAATGTTTTTGAGCCTTATTTGAATGAAGGAACTTATGGTTTTAGCATAGCAGATTTTAATGGGAACGCTTTGGTTGATTTCGATGATTTCAACCTTTTTGAGCCTATGCTAAATTTTGGTCCTTTTGCTCAATATCCGGGAATGCCATAACCAAAAGCAACCGGAATAGTGATATCATCAAAGAACTAAACCTGTTAGCTCGAAAGAAGTTTAGTCGTATTTAGTTGAGTACATCCTAAGAAAAATAAGCTTCATTGGAATATGAATTTTATAATTTCAAAATGGATTCAGAGCTTGTGTTGGAGAGCTACTTTCTTGAACAAGAAACCAAAACTCTTGATCAGTAGACCAACTTTCTTGATCAAGAAACCGAAACTTTTGATCAGGAGACTTACTTTCTTGTTCTGGAGACTTACTTTCTTGAACAAGAAACCAAAACTCTTGTTCAGGAGACCAACTTTCTTGTTCGGGAAACTAACTTTCTTGAACAAGAAACCAAAATTCTTGATCAGGAGACCAACTTTCTTGTTCGGGAAACTAACTTTCTTGAACAAGAAACCAAAATTCTTGATCAGGAGACCAACTTTCTTGTTCGGGAAAGTAACTTTCTTGAACAAGAAAGTTAGTTTCCGGAACAATATATCTCCTTCTTAATCTTGATTTCTATATTATAAGTTTTCTATAAGAGAATGTTCAAAAAAAACACTAAATCCGATATTCAATGATAATTCAAATTATGATTTTCAATTTTATGATTGCATTAATCTCTGACTTTTGTTTCTTAGGCTGGATCTAATGGGCTAAAATATTTAGTTCAATTTGAATTAAATATTACTCTTGAAATCCAATTAATCAATGCTTTATTTTAGTCCTACATCTTCAATATTAAATCCGAACACTAAACAAAACAGAATATAACTAAAATTTAACATTTATTATATTTATAATTTGAATTTACTCCGTACCTTTGTCAATTGAAATTTCTCTTTAAACTTAAAACTAACATGCCTATGGAAAAATTAATGAAGCACTCAACTTTTTTAAAAATTCGAATTACATTCAATTAAAAAACACTTAAAATTACTTAAATTCAATATTTTACTAACTAAAACAAAAAAAAATGAAAAAACTTTTTACGTTACTAATTTTACTGTTCCTTTGGGCTGGAAGCTCTTGGGGGCAAGTCATCTTCACACAGAACTTTGAAAGTGCATGGACTACACCAACTACACTATCCCCAGCCTGGAGTGGATCTACTACTCCTGCCGATAATGTATGGCATCAAAGTTCTTACACAACTGGCTGGTCAGGATCTTCTGGAGCTTATTCTCCTCTAGGGGCCAATTCAACTACAGCTTCAGCAAGATTTCACTCTTACGATGCATCCTCTGGAACAACAGGGGATCTTATCACTCCCACCATTGATCTCTCTGCTTATGCAGCAGGAACAGTGAGACTGAATTTTTATCATATTAATACAAGTGGAACTGATGTATTAAATGTTTACGTATCTAACGATAATGGTACAACCTGGTCTTCTGCACTTGCACCTTCTCCTATTGGTACTTCTTCTGTCTGGACATTAAAGTCTGTAACACTTCCTGGTAATTCGGCAACAACAAAAATTAAATTTACTGCTACCAGCGACTGGGGAACAACAGATATTGGAATAGACGAAATCAAAGTTTATATTCCTATCCCCGCTGATGCCGCACCTATAAGTTTTACAGCTACCTCTGTTACAACAAGTGGAATGACTATTGGATGGACAGATAATTCGACTAATGAAACTGCTTTCAGAGTGTATCGCTCAGCAGATAATGTTACTTTTACGCAAGTTTCAACAGATATTGCTTCTACTACAACAGCCGGAACCGGCACAACTTATTCGCAAGTTCAAACCGGATTAGCACCAGGAGTTACCTATTATTATAGGATAGCTGCTGTTGCAGATGCTGAATCACCTTATTTAACAGCAAGCCAAGCCACCAACCCTCCAGGGAGTATAACCTCAACGGCTACTGGTGGTAACTGGGGTGATGTTGCTACCTGGGTAGGTGGTGTTTTACCTACTGCCACTGATAATGTTACCATTGTGGATGGTGCAACTGTAACTATTAATACTACTTCTGCTACTTGTTACAACTTAACTGTTGGTGGAGGCACCTCAGGTATTTTAACCTATCTTGCCACAACAGCTTCTACCTTGACTGTTAATGGAGGCGTTACAATTTCAACCGGAGCCAGCTTTAATGCAGGTACAGGTTCACTGTTGACTCATGCTTTATATATCGGAGGGAGCACCAACATAGCTCCAGGTATTGGAAGTTTGACCAACAATGGCATTTTTGACATGTACACCACAGCAGGTGTTACGGTTACTTTCTTTGGCAGCCCCAATGCCACCATTAGTGGGACGGGAGCTACAAATGATTTTTACAGAGTTATACTCAATAAAGGTGCTGTTACTGCAACTTCAACAGTAACCCCTCCTATCTTAGAAATTCAGAGAACATTTACAGTTCAAAATGCCAATACTGTTGGTTTGATTTATACCCATACAGCAGGTGTTTTAAAAATAAGTGGCAGTTTTACTTTATCCACCCCGTTATATAGTACAACCGGTTATACTATTCCTGCATTAGGTGGGATTTGGCTAAATAATGCTACATTCACCGCTACCGGACAGAATGGTTCCCCTACTTGTAATGGATTATTCCGCGTTACTGCAGGAACTTATAATATTGGAACTGCAACAGGGAACTCAATGGGAAGCGGGACAGGTTCTGTGTATATAATAGAAGGTGGTACTATTAATGTAGCTGGTAGATTTAACCTTACCAGCACTGGTGTTTATTATAACCAATCAGGAGGTAATTTAACTGTACAAATGATTGGAAATACTTCTTCAAGTAATGGAGGTTTTGGTATTTCTTCATCTACCGGAACTTCATTTATTATGAGTGGTGGAAATATTATTTTCCAACTTGCAAGCACTGCAACTACACAATATGATTATTATAATATTGCAGCTACTACAACTGTAACAGGTGGAACATTACAATTTGCAAATGCTGCTACTCCATCTGCTAAAACCTATACTTTATACGGAACAACTCCAAGTGTAGTGATTTATGGTAATTATGGACACACAGTAAAAGTATATTATACCACAGGCACTTCTGGTTCACTTTATGCTGTTATTAAAGGTAACTTAACTATTAATGCAGGGACTACTTTTATGACAAACACATGGTTTGCTAATGTTTATGGTAATGTTGTAAATAATGGCACCATTGTTGGAACCAGCGCTTATGATCGTTTTGATTTTTCCGGTCCTACAGCACAAACTTACTCAGGAACCGGTACTTTTGGAACTTTAGCTACTCCTTATGCCGGAGTTGGTGTTGGAATTGGTAATTATAACAATGTAACTTTAAATGCACCTATCATCACTACCCGCGTGAACTTATTTGGTGGAACTTTTATCAATAGCAATCAAATTACAATTGGTAATGGTGGCACATCAAGTGGATTTATCCAAAGAGGTGGGTCTAGTGCAGATGCAGGAGCTTTCGATGTATCTCCAATTTTTAATGTTGGTACTGGAGGATTATCAATAAGTTATTATAATGCTGTTACAGCAACCACCACCGGGTTTGAAATTCCTGCCAGCAGAATGCTCACAAATTTAACGGTTAATAGCGCTCCGGGGGTTACCATTGCAGGAGGTGATTTAACAGTGGGTACAGCAGCAGCTGCAGGTTTATTAACTCTTACTTCCGGTATTTTACATACAGGGGGCAATGCTGTTATCTTACCTTTTACTGGAACTTCAATTGGTGGTGGTTTGGCTACTTCGTATGTCGATGGCAAATTGACACGCAGTTTTGCAGCCAGCCGCACTGCAACAGGAACCTATTCAGTTGCTACCTTCTATCCAATAGGTAAAGGCGCCAGCTATCTTCCACTTTATATTGACCCAACCACCAATGCAGGCGGTTCAGTTAGTATATCAGGCGAAGCATTCCTTAGCAATTCAGGCACATGGGGCCCTGGAGTAACTTCTCTCTCTACAAATCGCTGGGAAGCTTTAGTTACAAGTGGTGCAGCTAACCTTAGCAGTACTTATGTAAGACTAAGTAATGGAGGTATTATCAGTGGAAACCAAATCCTTCAATCGACCGCTGCAGCCGGTGCTTATGGCGCTATTCCTGCTGCTTCTTTATATGCTGCAGGCACACCTAATACCTTGACAACAGGCTCAGGAATTGCGGCTGCTTCTTACAATGGTTATTTAGCTTATGGTAATTTAACTGCTTGTACGGCTCCAACCGCTCAACCCAACACTTTCACTTCTACTTTTAATTCTGCAACCGGATTTGTTGGAAGCTTTGTTGCCCCATCCCCTGCACCAAGTAATTATTTAGTAGTTCGTTACGCTGCAGGAAATGGAACTACAGCTCCTGTTAACTATACTGCCTATACTGTTGGTTCAACTTTAGGCTTAGGAACTGTAAGGTATTTTGGAACAGGAACTACTTTTACTGAAACAGGACTTACCGCTTCTACCACTTATGATTATTATGTTTATAGCTATAATAACAGTGGATGTTATGGACCTGTTTACGACACCTTAGTTCCTTATAAATTTACATTAACAAGCTGCCCAACCATTGGTGCTCCAGGAACTCCTACAGCATCTTTGGTTCAAGCGACCAGTTTCACTGCCAATTGGGCTGCTTCGAGCACCACTGGTGTTAGTTATATATTAGATGTAGCTACTGATGCTGCTTTTACCAGCTTTGTTACCGGATATAATGGATTAGCATTAGGTGCAGGTACTTTGACTTCTCCTATTAACGGACTAAATCCTTCTACTACCTATTATGTTAGAGTTAGAGCTCAGGACAATTCTTCTTCTTGCTATAGTGCTTATTCCAGTACATTAACAGTGCTTACCCCTTGTTTGCCTATATCCGTTTTCCCTTATACTGAAAGTTTTGGCACCAGCGTGCCCTGTTGGACAATTTCTGAAGGTACTACAGGTGCTTCTTACCATTGGACTCCCACAACTACCGATGCAACTCATGGGGTAGTTGGGCCCAAAAGTGGAAGCTATTTCGCATATTTATATGTATATTTGGCCTCTACCACCTATAATCCTTATTATTTGAATACTCCTTCCTTTACTTTGGGAACTTCATTAAAACAAGTGTCTTATTATTATTGGTTAGGGAATGGTGGATATCAAGGTGTTACAGATGCTGTTCCTTTAACATTGCAAATAAGTACAAATAATGGATCAACATGGACAAACCTTTACCAACATACTTCGAACAATTCAGTATTCACAAGCTCAAGCTCAGTCTCAGGTTGGACACTCAATACGGTTGATTTATCTGCTTATGCTAATCAAACTGTTAGTTTCCGTTTTATGTCAAATTCAAATTATGGCTCAGGATATTGCGATCAAGGAATTGATGAATTTAATATTTCTGATGCTCCGGCTCCTACTGTTACAACAGGGGCAGTAAGTGCAATCACAGGGAGTACAGCTCAAGCCGGAGGTACCGTTACAGCCGGTAGTGGTGTTACTGCAAGAGGTGTTTGCTGGGGAACTACTGCAAATCCTACAGTTCCAAGTGTGAATTCAACCAATGACGGAACAGGCTTAGGCACATTTACCAGTTTTCTTACCGGTTTAAACTCAGGTACACTTTATCATTACAGAGCTTATGCTATCAATGGAAATGGTACTTCTTATGGAAACGATTCAATCTTTACAACTTCTTATGTATATGCTCCTACCGTGCGTATTGATACCGTTATTAATATTGCTATGACTTCAGCTACAGCCAATGGTTTTGTTACCAGCGATGGAGGAAGTGGCCCTATAATAGAAAATGGTTTTGTATATTCTCTTACTCCAGGTGCATTTATTGGTGGCGCAGGTGTTACAAAGATATCAGTTGCCACTCCTGCTTTAGGCTTTTACACTATGGATTTATCAGGATTAACACAGGGAACTCAATATTATGTTAATGCGTATGCAATCAATAGTGTTGGCGCTTCTTATGGAACTGAAAAAACATTTTCAACATTTGCACCTCCAACAGTTACCACCACTGCAGCAACTGCAATTCTATCAGGTTCTGCTGTTTCAGGTGGAAATGTAACTCATGATTGGGGAAGCCCAATTCTTGCTTATGGAGTCGCTTATGGCACTACCGCAAACCCTGATATCCTTACAAGTCTTTTCACCACTGATGGTGCCGGCACAGGTATTTTCACAAGCAACCTTAGTTCTTTGACAAGTAATACTACTTATCATTACAGGGCTTATGCTACCAATACTTATGGCACTTCTTATGGCGCTGATTTGACTTTTACTACTCCTTGTAATGCTTATACTTTGCCATTTACAGAAGGATTTAACAGTACTTCTGCCCCTAGCTGCTGGACACAACAATATGTATCAGGAACTGGTTCTATGCTTTACGTTACCAGTGGTTCTTTCCCTACCTGTACACCATTTGAAGGCACAGGTATGCTTGAATGGAATTCATTTAGTATTGGTTCAGGAAATGAAACAAGACTTGTTTCCCCTCCAATCAGCACCATTGGTTCAGCCAGTGTGGATGTTCAATTCAGATGGTTAAATGAAAATGGTTCTTATATGACAGACCTTGATGGTGTTCAGTTGCAATATTCTTTAAATGGCAGCACTTGGACAGATGTAGGTGCTTTTGTACAAAGACCAGATGCTTCACTCCCTGCAAGTACTCATCAATGGAATAATAAAACCTTTACACTTCCACCAGCAGCAGGTTCACAAGCTGTAATCTATGTTGGATTCAAATTTCATTCTGCTTATGGCGACAATTGCTTTATGGATAAAGTTCATATTATGCAAACTCCAACTTGCTTCCCTCCTACCGCATTAGCTGCAACGAATATCACAACCAATTCAGCTGATTTAAGTTGGACAAGCACAAACAGTGTATTTAACATTAAATATAGTGTAGGTGCATTTGACCCTATGGCAGGAGGCACTTTAGTTTCAGGAGTATCCAATCCACATACTTTAGGTGGTTTAGCTGCTGCAACAACTTATCAATATTATGTTCAAACAGATTGCGGTGCCGGATTAGGTCTCAGCGATTGGGAAGGTCCGCTTACTTTTACAACCAGTTGTCCTTTATATACTGATTTTGCTCAGAATTTTGATACCGTTACTGCTCCTGCTCTACCCAATTGTTGGTTGAAATATACTTCTCCAACTTATACTTCTCAGTATGCTCAAACTTATGCTTACACTCCAAATTCATCTCCAAATTGTGTTGAATTATATAACTCTTATGCGTCCTTAGCTACTGATGCTCCTATGTTGATTTCTCCTCAGCTTTCGAATCTTAATGCCGGAGCTAATCACAGATTAACATTTTTCTTAAAAGGAACTTCTGTTATTGTAGGAACCATGACTGATCCTGCTAATAGTGCTACTTTCACTCCTTTCCAAACGGTAACAGGAAACACTTCGACCTGGACTGAATCTATTATTAATTTTAATTCATATACAGGAACCGATCAATATATTGCTTTCAGACATCCAATGACTTCTACTTACACTTATGTTTATTTAGATGATATTGTTTGGGAAACTAATCCTGCTTGTCCTGTACCTATTTCTTTAACTGCTACAACTGCTGCTATAACACCACATCAGGCAGATTTAGGTTGGACAGAATTGGGCACTGCCACTTCATGGGATATTGAATTTGGACCTAATGCACCAATCGCATTTTCACCAAGCGGAACTCCATCCATTACAGGCGTAACTAATCCTGACACCTTAACTGGTTTGAATGCCGCTACTAATTATGCTTATACTGTTAGAGCTAATTGCGGTGCTGGTAATTATAGTGTATGGTCAAGTCCTTTAAAGGTCTTTACTACTCCTGCAGCTATAACTGTTGTCCCTTCTTCATTGGCATTTGGTTATGTTGCACCTGATAGTTTATCAGTTGAACAAAGTTATTATATCAAAGGTTATGACCTTGCAGCCGGACCAGTTGTCATTACAGCTCCTGCCGGATTTGGAATTTCATTCACTACCGGTGGACCTTACACTCCTACTTTGAATCTTAATTATACTGCTCCAACTCTAGATAGCACGGTAATTTATGTTCGTTTTGCCCCTACTCTTACTAGTACAGATTATATTGATGTAATCACTAATCAAGGAAGTATTGATGGAGCTAATGTAGCTGTTACAGGTAGCACAAACCTACAGTTTTGTATATCTAATCTTGGTGGTGGTTCTTGCCCTGGTGATATTACTGCAGTATCATTTGCTACATTAAATAATACTGCACATACGAACTGTTCGAATGCCAATTCAAGCATTTATGCTTATTATCCTCCTACGGGAAGCAATACCACCTCAGTTGAACGTGGAGCAACATATACTATTAGTGTGACAACCAATGAAGCATGTATAGAATCTGTATGGATTGACTGGAACCACGATGGCACTTTTGCTGCCACTGAATGGCATCAAATTACCACTGCTTCTGTTACAGGTGTACCTTCAACTATCAACATTACTGTACCCGGAAATGCTGCCCTTGGCATAACAGCCATGCGTGTTCGCTCAAGGCAACAAGGTAACATTAACGGAGCAATTGATGCGTGTACTTCTTTTGGTTCAGGTATTTGTGAAGATTATAAGATTACAGTTCTTCCAGCCTCAAGTCCAAACTTATTAGCTAATCCAGCCTCCCTGGCATTAGGTTACGCTCCAAGTGGATCAACTACACATCAAAGCTATGTTCTTTCAGGTGCTCTTCTTTCTACTGGTCCTATTGTTTTAACAGCTCCCGCTGGTTTTGGATTATCATTAAGCGCAAGCGGACCTTTTGCATCTACTTTAGATGTTAGTTATACCGCCCCAACTCTTGACACTACCCGTATTTATGTACAATTTGCTCCTACCGGTCCAAGTGCTAATTATTCTGGTAATATCACCAATATTGGAGGTGGTGCTTCTCTTAATGTTCCTGTAACGGGGACATCCTTCCTTATTTATTGCGATGCAGGATCTTCTACATGTGATGAATATATCGCTCAGGTTATTGTTGGCACAATTGATAACCCTTCGAGTTGCTCAACCGGAGGCTATACCGACTATTCAAGCATATCTACTAATATGATTGCAGGAACAGATTACGCAATTAGTGTTGTAAATGGAACTCCTTATTCTAGTGACCAATGTGGTATTTGGGTAGATTGGAATAATGATGGCGTTTTTGATATTGCAACTGAATCCATTACTGTAAATGACGGGCCAGATGTTTATAATGCTACCATTACCCCACCAGTAGGCACTCCTGTTGGTGACTATAGAATGAGAATCCGTATTACATATACTGGCATACTTGACCCATGTGGTATCACCTATTATGGCGAAGTTGAAGATTATACTATTCATGTTACTACACCTCCATCTCCTTTCAAAGATGTTACTGTTCATTTATTCTTAGAAGGTTTATTTGATTTGAACACCAACACCAGCATGGTGGAAGCTCAGGATATTAATTGGGCTGATGGAACCACATTTGCAAAATGGGGATCAGGTATTGCCGACAGAATTGAAGTATCACTTTTTGAAGATGTATCTCCTTGGACTACTCCTTTTGTAACTGCAGGCGGAGTTGATTTACACACTGATGGTTCGGCTACTTTCCAGGTTGCTTCTTCTTATGTAGGCAGTTATTATATCAGAATTCGCAACCGTAATCACTTAGAAACATGGTCAGCTGCACCTGTTTCTTTCGCCGGAACTGCTGTGAACTATGATTTCACTACCAGTGCATTGAATGCTTATCAAGCTCCGGGTGGTGGCGATCCACAAATCATGCTTGCTTCAGGTTTATATGGTTTATATCTTGGAGACTTAGACCAGAGTAAGAGTGTCGACTTTGATGACTTTAATATTTTCGAACCTTATATGACTGACGGTACTTATGGATTTACGATTGCCGACTTTAATGGTGGTGCATTGGTTGATTTCGATGATTTCAATCTTTTTGAACCTATCATGAATTTAGGTCCTTTCTCACAATACCCAGGTATGAAGAAAAAGTAAATTCAAATATGGAGTTTAATTTTAAACTCTGATTATTTTACAAACCCGCTAACATCTTTGGTTAGCGGGTTTGTTGTTATTATGAAAACCACAGATCCAAATTTCAAGTCCCAAATTCCAAATTTCAAATCCAAACGGGTCAACTACAAGGGGCGCAAGGAGAATTCTTAAAGGTCACAAGAAATTTTGTTTCATTTCTTCCCCATTATTTTTTAATCAAAATTTTTGGTCATGATAAAATAAATATAGAACTTTGGACTATGAATTAAAATCTGTTTATTATGGAAACTACCTCTCCTTCTCAAGATAGAATATTATTATATGGAAATAAAAAATTAATGTCAGTACTTTACAAGGAAATCCTATACCTGGAAGCCGACAACAGCTATTTGAGCGTTTATCTTAGCAGAAACAGAGAACCTGTTTTGCTTTTTCAAAGTCTAAGTCAGGCAAGCGAATTACTTCAAAACAATTATTTCTTTCAGATAAGTCGTAATCATATTGTGAATTTGACTAAGGTGAAAACCATTGATGTTTGTCACAAAAAGTTGTATCTTGATAATAAAATAGAACTCTGTATATCTTCAGACAGATTAGATGATTGTATAGTTGCATACTCAAAAATCCATGATGTTATACTGGGAAAATTACCCACTCGCATTTCCAATATGCTGTCCAACCCTCAAAACCTGCCATTCAACCCCTAAAAGTGCACTGTTCTCAAAATAAATCGTTTTTTTTATCTGAAATTAATTCTTGTTTATTTACTTTGCTGCAATTTATTTAAAACCAAAATTAATTTAAAAAAGGAAAAATATTATGAATAGAATTAGCGCAGTTTTAACCGACGCCAATTTAACCGACATTGATGGCTCCGTCACTGATATTCTTACGATATTGACTTTCTTGATTAAACTTGAAGAAGGCGATCGTCATCAGCGTATCATGGGTGAAAAATATACGGGTTATGTTAGCACGGTAAACAATTCGTGCAATGTGGTTAGTTCCGCATTGCCCTCAAGTTTTGATTTGCCTGAGTTTAACAAAGATTGGGCATTGATTGATAAATTAGAACAAATAAAAACCATGCTCAACACGAGGTTGAATGAAAAATTGGAGGATACCATTTTACAACTTCGTCATGAATTGATTGAGCAAGCCGACCATGGTTATGGCTTGTTGAAATTTGCTGCCGAAAAAGGGAATGAAACAGTTAAATTAGAAGTTAAAGCGATTGCACAATGTCTTGCATCGCTCGGCAATCGTTATCCTTCATCGGTATTTGATATTGCGGGCGGACAATCGGTGTTGGTGAATAAAACCACCCCCGCAAGTCGGATTATTAATGTTGGGAATACTATTTTAGATGTGGATGCCGGACCAGAATTGCATGCACAGGTAAAACAAGCTACCATTCGTATTAACCCGGGAAGTTCTGCTGTGTTG
>JBAWXL010000095.1:0-14986 GCA_037144095.1 Bacteroidota bacterium | reverse complement strand
GAGTACTTATTGCTGGGGTATATCCTTTCTGGTACAAAAGTGCATAATCAATAAACCTTATGTCCTATTTGCTGTGAAAACACAATTGCAGGGACTAACAATAAGAGAAAGTATATTACTTTTTTCATGATGTTGTATGTTTGTTAAAAACGGTCAAAGATACTACTAATTCCTTCACACTGCAACATATAATAAGTTAACGGTAGGTTTTTTTAAGTTAACGGTAAAAAACAATGTTTTTCGGGCAGAATATCCATCATCAAATTAAATTGTTAACAGAAAAGGGAAGACACCCAAATCAAACACACCAAAAGTTATGCTTCTTACATGTGTGCCGTCCCTTGTACAAGGGATGCCATCGACTGTCCAAGCGATGCCATCCCCTGTACAAGCGATGCCGTCGACTGTCCAAGCGATGCCATCCCCTGTCCAAGCGATGCCGTCGACTGTCCAAGCGATGCCATCGACTGTACAAGCGATGCCATCGACTGTACAAGCGATGCCATCCCCTGTACAAGTGATGCCGTCGACTGTCCAAGCGATGCCATCCCCTGTCCAAGTGATGCCATCCCCTGTACAAGCGATGCCGTCTATTGGACAGGGGACGGCATCCTAATGATGATGCGTAGTGATTTGTAGGATTAAACAGGCTAAATATTAGATATTTAAGCTGTAATCAATACAGCTTATAAAACTTTAGTCTGAAGGGAAAATTATAATTTTGAAGAAATTAGTTTACTGTTATTGGGGATGACTGAACCCAATCTTGGGGAGTTTTATTCCCTATGGTAAATCTTCGTCTGATAATAAATCTTGCACCTGATGTAATTCCTGTAATTTCAATAGTACATATTGGGGTTGAATCAAGATCAATCCATGTATGACCACCATCCAAAGAATAACCCCATCCAACTGTGCATCTTTTATTTTTACCAGGACCTTTAGACTTGCCAATAATTGTGCCCCTCTCATTTTTTTTGTTTTTAGCCCAAACATCAGGTCGCACTCTTGGGGCACGTGGAACCGGTAAACTATAGCCATTTCTGACAATTAATGCCTTTGCCAGTTCTGAATCGTTTGTAGCAATGGCAGCTGTTTCAACAGTATCCATATTGCTTAGGCGATCGGTGTAAACTACTTTATAAGCAATATCACGTTGCTCAGTTTTGTCCTCTGCGCCCCCTTTTCTGAGCATAGCCTCTTGTTTTGTTCGAAGTGTGGTGCAATGTTCATCATGAAGGTCTAAGGTGGCTGTTTCAATCAGATGATCGGGACTCGTCCTTAATGCAGCAATGGTATTTGATTGTTGAGCAACCATTTCAAGCACATGGCTTGGTTTGACCGGCATATTCATAACTGGTTTTACTATTGTATTAGCCATTTTGTTTCTTTTTTTAATTGGTGAATTACAGCCAACAAAAATAAGCAAATATTTGAATAAAACAATAGTTGTTGATAAATATTCCATTTATATTTGATGATGGATAAAAATGTAATTAATGTGGCAACAAATCAAACCTCTTAAAATGCTTATGTATGTAGGAAATCATAAGAACAGAACCCATTAATTCCTTAATACATTATTTAAAACAATATATTGACTGATATTGATAAAAGTCGGTAATCGGCAGTCGGAAATCTACAAAAACGAACTTCAATTCGTAGTATTAAGGTAGTTAGTTCATGTTTTTATCTGAATAATTGATATTAAAAATCAATTTCTGATTGTTTTTCATATCTTATCTCAATGCACTAAATTAACTTAAATATAAAGAATGATTAAACCCATTAACACTATCCCCCATTAACTCATTAACCCAATAAGGGTGTAACCCATTAACACAATTCTGCTTGAATTTTAAAAAAATATATTTGTAAAGAGAAAAATGTTTAACTTTGTAGCATCATTAGGATTTTTTAGGTCGAACAATATAAACAACATTCATTATGTGGGCATTATTAAATTTATACGCTGCTAAAAACAAAGGAAGTATTTTGATTTCTTTGTTGTTGTATTTCAGTATGTATTGCTTTCCGGCGATGGCAACGGATGCACCGGTAGTGAATGCTGGTCGTGTAACTACGGCTGTAGCAGGGACATCCTATACCGTACCTGTTACGGTTGCAAACTTCAATAATATTGGTCAGTTTACGCTTACAATGAATTTCGACACCACCAAAGTGCGCTTTGTGTCGGCAACCACCACTGCCTCACTTGCAGGAATGTCGGTTGTGTACACTCACCCTTCGGGCAACACCCAGGGAACGCTGGTTCTTAACTGGATAGGTGCTGCCAATCTAAGTCTGCCCGATAGTTCAGTGATTTCAAACCTTACGTTTACTTATGTTTCCTATACAGGAATACTTACCTGGGCTTACACCTATGGCGCTGTTTGTCAGTTTCAGACCTATGTTGGGGGTGTGCTCACCGCAATGAATGATGCACCGCAGTATAATTTTTATAAGAATGGCGGCATCTCTAACCGCAGTGCCCCAATTACCTATGCGCCTACCATTGTGAATCCGGTTCCAGGTTCGATGCCACTTCTCATCAAAGTGAGTGGGTTTACCAATATTGGCGCACTGACTTTGTATCTGGAGTATGATAGTACCTGTATTAAATATAATAA
The DNA here is from genome assembly GCA_037144095.1 of Bacteroidota bacterium. Classification (GTDB taxonomy): domain Bacteria; phylum Bacteroidota; class Bacteroidia; order Bacteroidales; family CAIXTV01; genus CAIXTV01. The sequence continues at coordinate 12,356 of JBAWXL010000095.1, read as the reverse complement.
TACATTTTGGAAAAAAGCCGGATTTAACTCAAGCTTTTTGGTGGGCGACAACCCGGCTACGGGCAAATATAAGCACATCGTCATTCATTGGTATAGCAGCACAGCATTGAGCATTGCAGGCGGAGCCTTGGATTCGCTTTGTATTTTGAATTTCACCTATCTGAACGGCAACAATATCATGCCTTTGAATTGGTATGATATAGGTCCATCACTCGAATATGCTGATAATTTAGGTAATGTGCTCATCGATATGCCCACGGCCAATTATTTTAAGAACGGCAGTATTGGGGTTCCGTTGGAGAGTATTTTTCTGCGTAAAACCACCAATTGCGGCGAGTTTAATGTGAAACTGAAATCGCCTGTAAACCTTCAGGGCAACCTCACTAAGGTCACTTTTACAGTGAAATGGGCTGCTACGGCAAACTCGGATGTGCAACTCACCAATGTGGTTTCTGCCTGGCCAGGTCTGCAACAAAGTAGCAGGGTGCTCTATAATGGCTATTACTATGTGACCTTTCAATCGCAAACAAGCTATCCTGTGAGTTGGACAGCCGGCACCGAGAACACCATTGTAACCTTTTGCAACTCGGGAAATGGCCTGGGAACTGCTGACTTTACGATTATCCCGACGGATTATAATACCGTCGCACCCGGTGTGAATACGGCTTATTATTTAGAAGTATCATCTACCAATGCAACCGGCAGCATCACCAACGATGCCGCAGGAGTTGCGCTCAGTTGTGGTTTGTATCTGAAAGATTTCCTTCAGGGACCTTATAATACTTCGACGCATCTAATGAACACCAATCTCGCGGCAGGAAACTATCTTCCCTTATCCCAACCTTATAATGTTTCTCCCTGGCTCTATTTAGGCTCAGAGCATGTGGCTTCATATCCTGCTGGAGTGGTCGATTGGGTTTTGGTGGAACTTAGGACGGGCACCGCCGCCAACACGGTGGTGGGTCGAAGGGCAGGTTTGCTGAAAAGCGATGGCACAATTTTGGATACCAATGGCATATCGCCCTTGGTGTTTCATACATTTGTTCCGGGAAATAGTTATTATGTGGTGATTTATCATCGCAATCATTTGCCGGTGATGACTGCCACTGCACTGAGTTTGCCCAATACCAGTGCCACCAAAAGGGATTTTACAACCAGTCCAACAGGCAATCTATATTCAACAACCAACGATGCTTCCATTTTGCTCGAAACAGGGGTGTATGGACAAATTGCCGGGGATATCAATAACGATAATAAGTTAAAATACACAGGAACTTCCAATGATAGAGATTTAATTCTGACAAGGATAAACAACCTCTATACACCGCCTCCTGCTACGCTCAACTCAACGGTGAAAGGATATTATGCCGAAGACTTGAATTTAGATGGAACGGTGAAATATAGTGGTCCGCAAAATGATCAGGCCATCATTATTGCTAATATTGATGCGCTGACCAATCCTACCACCATAAGTTCAATTTATCAGGGACAAGTGCCCTTGACCTATGCTGCCAAAGCTTTGAACCTGCCCTTGCAACAAATCATCAACAATGGTTTTTTGTTGAATAAACTGAACTTTCTGAATTCATCGAAGTAAATCTAAAGCAAGCATAAATAAAAATATGAGAGTTATGAGAACTATTTTGTCAACTTTGCTTTTGTTTGTTTTGCAAGTCAACTTTGTTTTGGCTCAGAACAAAATAGACTTTGGAATTTATCCATCGTCTTCGCTCAATCAGATGGAGATTAGGATTAAGCCGAATTATGCCGAAAGTGGTGCACAATATCTGACCAATTCGCAATTTGCTGTGAAGTGGCCCGTCAGCAGTGGAATCACCTCCATTACTGCAGGAAGTCCCATTTCGCCTTATTCATTGTCTTCTCAAGGTTCGCCCTGGACTTATAATGGATATTACTATCAGGTATTTGCTTCTTCAGGAGGAAACCTCGTTTCGTGGACAGCAAATCAGGAAATAGTAGTTCAAACGTTTACTTATTCCTATGCAGGGATTGCCAATCCCCAATTTGAAATTGCACACGACAGCTATTCAATAAATCAAATCAATGGCGATTATTATATTGAAGTGAATGGGAAAGATATGAGTGGTAGTTTGTATAATGCCTTTGCAGCTATTCCTTTTTATTGGAATGGATCGCAAAGCACTCAGTGGGATGTAGCTGCCAATTGGTCGCCCGCAGTAATTCCGGGTCTTACTTCTGATGTAATCATACCCGCTGCGGGAACCACACCCTATTCGCCTGTTTTGACTTCTTTGGCAGAAATAAAAAACTTAAGAATCAGTTTAAATGGAAAGCTTACCATTGCCAACATTGGCAAACTCACGGTTATGAATAATCTTGTAAATAATGCCGACTCAGGTTTAGTGCTTAAATCAGATGCCAACGGTAATGCTTCACTAATTACAATGGGAAATGTGAGTGGTAGCGGTAATGCAAAAGTTGAGCAATATTTACTACAAGGATCAGGTGTTAGATATCATTACATTTCTTCTCCCATCAGCAATGCCCTTTGTAGTGTTTATACAGGTTATTTGATGTATGCTTTTAATGAACCCACTAATGCCTGGACCAATATGAGCAGTAATCAATCAATGGATGTGATGAAAGGTTATATTGTGTATAAGCCTGGAATGAGTACGGATACTAAAATATTTTCAGGAAGTCTTAATTATGGAAGTATGGGCAGTGCTAATAATGTCACAAGAGCTTCAGATACTACAGGTTGGAATTTAATTGGCAATCCTTATGCTTCGGCAATTGACTGGAGAGCAACTTATGGTTGGACCAAAACTAATATTGCCAACTCAATTTATACTTACAATCAAGCCACCAAATTATATGCTTCTTATATTGATGATGATGGAGGAAGCACCAATGGAGGAAGTCGCTACATCCCGGCTATGCAAGGCTTCATGGTTAGGGTTGCAGATGGAAACATCATTGGAACAATTCGAATGAATGACAGTGTGAGAGTTCATAACACTCAGGCATTTTGGAAGAATAATCTGCAAAATGTGCTTAGATTAACTGTTTCAAATGATGATGTTAGCGATGAAACTGTGGTGCGGTTCAAATCAGAATCATCCACACAAAATGATTTGAATTGGGATGCACATAAGATGATGTCAAACGAGGCTGATGCCCAACTTTATTCCACCCTCAAAGGTGAAGATTTGTCGATAACTACCCTTCCAGAAATCCACAACAATCTGACGGTTCCTTTAAGCTTAAAAATAAAACAAAGTGGATTATACCAAATCACTGCAACAGAATTAGGGAGTTTTGATGCAGGAACCTACCTCTATCTCGAAGACCTTCAATTGCATGTTATAACTAATTTAAGAGAGTCACCAACCTACAGTTTGAATGGTACTTCAGAAGATAATCCTGCAAGGTTTAAGTTGCATTTTTGTTTAAGCCCGCTTAATATGCAAATTGGAATTGCTTTCAACTCAGAGGTTTATAGCTTTGATAAAACCTTATATGTAAACATTAATTCAGCTAATACTACGGGTAGAATTGAAGTTTATGATGTGTTAGGAAAGCTATATTTTACTTCTCAATTGCAAAGCAACACACTAAATACGTTTAATTTAAAGGCATTAACCTCAGGATGTTATTTGGTAAGAGTATATAATAACGATGAAGTGATTTCGCGAAAAGTTATGGTTAAATAGCTCTTCAGATTTACCTGATATAGCATTCTTTGAATGGAAGCTATTTAATAAAAGGGTTTATCATTGACCATGTAAAATTATACGATGATTTGCTGAAATTAATAAGAATGAAAAAACAGAAAAACACTTCCTCCGACTCATCAAACCATCTTCAAAGTACAGATGAATTATCAGCCAATAAATTAATGGATACAGATGAGAATCAGTATGCAAAATTCTTTGATTTAGCTCCGACAGCTTACTTTATTCTATCGTCAGATGCTGTAATAAGCAATCTAAATCATAGTGCAGCAAAAATGTTAGATGCTGAACAATCCAATATAATAAACCGTAAGCTGGATGCATTTATTGCTGAGAAAGCAAAGTCCACTTTCTTTCGGTTTCTTAATGACATATTTAAATCTAATGAAAATGTAAGTTGTGAGTTGGAACTAAACCCTGATGTAAATGGGCAGAGATATTTATACTTTACCGGTATTGCAACAGAAAATAATGAACAATGTTTTCTTAATGCCATGGATATCACTGAGAGGAAAAGGAGTGAGGAAGCCTTGATTGAAAGAAATGAGCTGCTCACTAAATATATTAAGCATTCGCCAATTTATTCGTTTATAAAAGAAGTTAGCCCTACTGAAAGCCGTGTAATAATAGCCAGCGATAATTACATTGATATGGTTGGGATTGCGGGATATCAAATGATAGGTAAAACTATGACTGAATTGTTTCCACAAGAACTGGCTGCGAAAATGACAAATGATGATTGGGAAGTTGTTTCAAAAGCAAAAGTGCTTGAACTTGATGAGGAGTTGAATGACAGAAAATATAAATCAATAAAATTCCCAATTATTAAGGATGATAAAAATTTATTAGCTGGATATACAATTGATGTTAGTGAGCGTGTTTTAATTGAAGAAAAAATGCGTGAAAGTGAATTGCGTTATCGAACTTTATTTAGAGTGATGCCATTAGGAATATTAGTTATGGATGAAAATGGAGTCATTCTGGATGCAAATGAAGAAATTACAAAAACAACATTCTATTCACACGAGGAATTAATTGGAAGCAATGTCAGAATGCTTACAACTCAAGATACCATCAAGCTTGTTGACGGCAATATTAAACGAATACTTGCAGGCGAGATATTATCAGTCGAAATTTTAAGTTGCCGAAAAGATGGTTCTTTAAGAACTTTTATCTTACATGAAACCGCTATTACACTTCCTGATGGACAAAAGGGAATATTATCAATTTCTAATGATATTACTGAACAAAAAAAGATTGAGCTTGCGCTTGAAGAAAGTAACGAAAAATATAGGGGATTAATTGAACTTGCGGTTGATGGTATAATATTATCTTCAGCTGAGGGGATTATAATTGATGCAAACACAAGTATTTGTGAAATGAAAGGTGTGACTAAAATTGATATAATTGGAACCCATATCAGTAATTCGATTTTTTCTGAAGCCGCTATGAAACATGCACAATTACAACTGGCACGACTTAAAAAGGGGGAGATTGTAATAAGTGAATTGGATATATTGCGTTCTGATGAATCAGAAATTTCAGTTGAGGTGCTTACTCAAATGTTGCCTAATGCTACGTTTCAATCAATTTTTCGTGATATAACTAATCGTAAACGAGGACAAGAAGAATTGCATTATCTTGCTGCAACTCTTGAAGAACAGGTGATTGAGCGAACATCAGAATTGACGAAGGCTTATGCTGCTTTATTGCAAACCCGTTTAAATTATGAAAGCTTTTTCAACACCATAGACGAGTTTCTCTTCGTAATTAATGAACAAGGGAATATTATTCATATGAATACCACGGTTATCAATCGTTTGGGCTATATTCGTAAGGAACTTCTTGAACAGCACATTATGATGATTCATCCGGTGGAGTTTAAAGATAAAGCCCTCTTAGTTATTAATGAAATTATTAATGGAAGCACAGAATTTTATTCAATCCCTATTGTTACTATATCAGGTATTCAAATTCCGGTGGAGACTAGAGTATCACATGGTCAATGGGATGGACAGCCCGTGATATTTGTAGTTTCAAAGGATATTTCTGAAATAAAATTCTCAGAAGAAAAGTTCTCTAAAGTATTTCATATCAATCCTTCGGCATGTAGTTTAGCTGATGTTGGTGATCGGAAATATGTTGAGGTTAATGATGCATTTTGTACATTGCTTGGGTTTAATAAAGATGAAGTAATTGGGAAAACGGCAATCGAACTTGGAATAATGACAAGAGAGCAATTGAATTCCATCACACTTAAGGCTGATATAAATGGTAAAATTATTAATGCTGAAGCTGAAATTAAAACCAAGAATGGCGATGTGAAGTATGTAATGTTTTCAGCTGAAATTATTAGTGTTCAGGGGAAAAAGTATCGTTATACTGTTGTTTTCGATATTACAGAACGAAAGTTAACCGAAAATGCTTTGCGAGAGAGTGAAGAGAAATATCGTTCCATTTTCGAAAATGTGCAAGATGTTTTTTATACAGTTGACCTAACTGGAACTCTAATTGAGATTAGTCCGTCTATTAAATATTTTTCTGAATTTACCAGAGAAGATTTGATTGGTCAATCGGTTTTTAATCTTTACAATAATATAGAAGATAGACAGGTATTCCTTTCTGAATTATCAAAAAATGGCGAACTGAGAGACTATGAATTAGTATTGAAAGCAAAAACTGGTGCCAAATTAATTACTTCCATTAATGCACGTATTGTTTTCGATTCAGATGGAAATCCGAGTTATATTAATGGGGCAATAAGAGATATCACTGAACGTAAACTTGCAGCTGAGGCTTTGAAAGAAAGTCAAAATAAATATCAGTTTATAGTTGAAAACACTGATGATATTCTTTGGACGATGAACCCTGACTTTACTATTGATTATGTATCGCCAACGGTTTTAAAATTATTAGGCTACTCTGTTGAAGAACATCTAAAGCAGTCTTTTGAAGATTTTATGCTTCCCGAATCGGTGAATATGATTAGAAGCGAATTTCAGATAGGAATGATGCATCTCCATAAAAAAGAATTTGATAAACTTCGATCTACTGCTAACTTAGAAGTGGTGCTTGTTCGAAAAGATAAAAAGCAATTATTTGGCAACATCAATTTATATATTATTCGTGATGAAAATTATCAGATATTAAAAATCAGAGGGATTACAAGTGATATCACCGAACGCAAACTTGCCGAGAAAGCTTTGCGTGAAAGTGAAGCTGCACTTACTATTTCGCAACAAATTGCTCACATCGGTAGTTGGGAATTAGATGAAAAAACACATGAATTAAAATGGTCTGACGAATCCTATAGAATATTTGGTTTTATACCAAATGAAATCGAAGTTTCAGTCGAATTATTTATGAATTGCATACATCCCGAAGACCGTTCATTTGTTGAAAAATCAGTAAATGAAGCATGGGATAGCCAATCACATTTTAGTGTTGATCATCGGATTATTTTACCAAATAGGGAAGTGCGCATTGTACATGAACAAGCTGAAATAATATACGATTCAAATAATCTTCCGTGGAAATGGATGGGAACCGTGCAAGATATTACTGAGAGGAAACAGGCAGAAGATAAATTGCTGAATATTACAATTGAAGTTGAAGAGCGAGAACGTCAACGTTTTGCAAGTGAATTGCACGATGGTTTGGGCCCCTTGTTGTCTACAGTCAAGCTCTATTTTCAGTGGCTTGCCGAAACCAAAGATGAGGAGAAAGCCAATATGATAATTGAAAAGGGAAATAAAAATATTGACCACGCTATTCAAGCTACTCGAGAAATAGCACAAGGATTAAGCTTGGATATGCTAAGCAAATCGGGATATGTGGAAACAGTTGTAAACTTCATACATAATATTATTGCAACAAAAAAACTTGATATTAATTTTATTTATAATTCAAGAAATAGATTCAATTTTCAATTAGAGACTACCTTCTACAGAATTACCACTGAGTTAATCAATAATGCTTTAAAACATGCTAATTCAAGCAAAGTGGAAATCGAATTTAACCATAATAAAGTCGGAAAATTGAAAAGCTTACGCTATTTTGACAATGGCATAGGTTTTGAAATCGGCAGCATTGATAAGGCAAGCAATGGCCTGGGTTTGACAAGTATAAAACAAAGAGTCAAAGCTTTAAAAGGTTTAATAAAAATTGATACTGCCCCGGGGAAAGGGCTGAAGGTGTATATTGAAATACCATGTTAGGAAAATATTGATAATTTTGAACTATTAATACAGCACCTATATTTAATGAAGGATATTTCGAAAATAATCATAGTTGACGACCACGAATTGTTTCGCGAAGGTATTAAACTTCTTATTGAAGCAGAAGGTTTAGGCACTGTAATTGGAGAAGCTAAAAATGGTGAGGAATTCCTTGTTTTACTTAAGTATCTTAATCCTGATTTGGTGTTAATGGATATTGAAATGCCCGTCATGGGAGGGGTAGAAGCTACTCGAAAAGCGATTGAAATGAAACCTGACTTAAGAGTGTTGGTGCTCACCATGTTGAATGATAACGCGACCTACGACGATATGTTTGATGCAGGAGCATTAGGTTTTGTGCTTAAAACTGCCGGTAAACAAGAGTTGGAAAGAGCTATCAGAACTATGAATGAGGGGGAAAGTTTTTTTTCGAAAGAACTTAAAGAACAGATTGTTCTGCAAGGAAAACGAAAGAAAATCGATCTACATGAAGTTGTAAAACAAATTAAATTATCACCACGAGATCGTGAAGTTCTTCAACTCTTTTGTCAGGGATTAACTAATGACGAAATTTCTTCTGCACTTTTCATTAGTAATAAAACAGTAGAATATTATCGAAAAAGATTGCAGGAAAAAACCAATACCAAAAATGCAATTCATTTGTTGCTATTTGCCATTAGACATGGATTGGTGAGGATTGATTAGTAAGACACAAGATACAAATTCCAAGTCCCAAGCTCCTAATTCAAGGAAGAGCCCATCAAAATTATATTTAGCCGCTGAAAGCAGCCAAATAAATATCACATGCCTCTGTTTTTCGATAGAGGGCAAAAAAATATTCATCTCAATAACGAAAATTATGGAATCCTTAACAAAGATTAGGATTTTCCTAATGCTTATGTGAAAATATAGTGGGAATTTTGTGGCCGAAAAATAATGGTATGATACCCTTAGATGTATTAAATACTTGATTTCTATTGATTAACTATGAAATATAAATAAATTCAAAATGAAAGCTTTTGATGATGCTGATTTGTCTGCCAAACTTGAAAATGCAAGTCACTTAAAATTGAATGATGAATTACCGCTAATCAAAACTGAAAAGTTGTCTCCTGAAAAGGAAGATACTTCCGACAGAAAAAAAGACATACTGGCTTTTGTTTATAATGAATTAAACGCCCAAGACGAAGACATTGAAACTCTTAAAATAATAGAACAAATTGGAACAAAACTTCCATTAAAATAATAACAAAATATTAATGTTGATAAAACACAGCCTATGAAAGTAATATTAGCAGATGATTCTGAATTAGTACTTGAGAGAATTAAAGAATTGGTAAACAGATACAAAAAAATTGACATCGTTGGAATGTATAAAAATGGTATCGATGCACTGAACGGATTAAAAGGGCTAAAACCTGATTTGACAATCATTGATTTAAATATGCCGGGTTTAAGTGGAATGGAGGTATTAACTGAAATAAGAAAAGTAGACACTGAGCTTAAATACATCATTTTTACATTTTATGCTTCTGAGATTTACCGCACTAAAGCTTTGAAAGCTGGTGCTGATCATTTCTTTTCTAAAGTGGATGATGTTGATAAATTGGTGGAAGTGATAGAAGAAATGCTTTCTGTTGAGAATAAAAAAGAAAAACAGATAGTTTATTAAGTGTAACACAATACAAATTATTTTAATGTATGATAACTTGAATAGTAAATATATAATCAATATAAAACATGATATTTACGCAATAGATTCAAGATACGAAATAAATAGAATGTCAAGTATTTTTTAAAACATGAGTTTATGCATTTCACAATTTATGATTTATATTGTAAACGTAAGATATATCCTACAAATATTTCAGAATTATCTTACAGCCTATCTCTTCTCAAGCAAGTATATTTGTCCCCTCAAAACAAAATTAATTTATGATGAAAAGATTTCTTTTAAATGAAACAGATGTTTCTCCTTAACTCCTCAAAAATTAGCTGAAGTGAATTTGTTTTTTGCTGCTTTAGAATTTCAAACCCATTTGATTGAATTCGCAAAAATGTTTGTTTACTTTTAATCGAAACATATATTTTGGGTAGTCGTATAAATTTCTAATTGTTAAATTTAGTTTCTGCTAAAAATGATTATGTATTCTGGAAAACAAAAAACTTAGGCTTCTAATTAGTTGATTATGAAAAATAAATGTTTACCTATTGGCAGTAAATTATAATAATAAAAAATAAACTCATTTTTATGACTCATCAGTTCATTCAATTATCAGTCTCTCTTCGCGAAACCTTAACTAAACATTAACAGGGGCTATATGAACATACATGTAATTGTAATCATATTTTGATTATTTTTACCGGTCAAATTAGACGAATACTATAGTAACTTAAAATAAAACGAATATTACACTATGAAAGAGAATCTTAGAGCTATAAATCAGCAGTCATTTGGGCTAAATGATGACTTTATACCTATCTGTGAAGAATGCTGTAAAACTCTTGTTTTTATGGATTATGGTCAAGATATTCTTTCTGAAAAACAAAGCTTTAGATAACCTTTTAATATGAGAAAAGCATAATACATTCATCAAAATAATTTTTCGAAAAAATCAAATCAAAATATATACAATCATAAAAAATATTAATTATTCATCTTAATCCAAAATTTAAAACAATAAAAACCAGAAATACAGAAAACACGCTTTGCCCGCTGATATTGGGATGAACTGCATTCGTAGCGCCGACTAACTCATTTGAAAGTCAATTAGCCAATACGGCGCTCGGAATCGTTCTTTTGAAGTTCAAATACTCATACTGCCGCTCAGAATTGTTCTTTTGAAGTTCAAATAGCCAAGTTGGCGCTCGGAATTGTTCTTTTGAAGTTCAAATACTCAAGTTGGCGCTTGGAATTGTTCTTTTGAAGTTCAAATAGGTAAGTCGGCGCTTGTGTAGGAGCAAAGCATAATAAAACGTTAAAATCAAATATTGAAGAAAAGTATATAAAAATATTGGAGTATGGCAATACATCAACCATGGCTACATAGCCACAATACATTCGAATCTGTAACCCACAGAAATTTCACTCTTGGTGATAAAATAATTACTAATCATGAAGCAGGTTTAGTTGCTGAGGCTTTGAACGACCCCTCTGTGGGAGCACGGGTAACTAAATTTCGATTAGTAAGCGTACCTTTTCATACCGAATTCGTTCTCCACATCCAATGTGTAAACGAATTAGCTTCCGCTTCAAAAACTGTTAACAATATCTTCCATTCGTTAGGAACAACCGATAGCAATAAATGGGCTCGTCATATCGAAGACGTTTACGAAAAAGGTTCCGTTGGATATAAAAGATTGTTGCAAAAAGGAAGAAAAGTGTTATATTCGGGAACTTTCACCAACAGGTTGGCTTATCTCGATGCACTTGAGTTGGCTTTGTCAACCGAGGCTGCTCCTTTGGATGCGACCTACGACGAAGTGCACGCTTTTATCCCCGGACTGAAAACTGCATTTCAAAATCAAAAAAATGCGAAGGATAATCTCAGAACATCCTCAGCTCATCTCGAACCCAAGAGAGTGGCTTGCATGAATGCCATGTTTTCTGATCTCGGATTTTTTATCGAAAAATATCCTGCCTCGCCAAAAGACATCGAGCGCACTTTCGATTTAACTTCCATTCGTCATTTCAAACTTGAAGCTTCTATAAATGCAAATGAATACGTTGTAGATATTTTGGCAGGACATCAGGAAGAAGGCGGTTTTGCTCTCACTCCAAATATGAAACTGCTGTTTACAAATTTGACCCCCCAACCGGTGAAAATATTTCTTTCAGGTTCAAACGACCCCAATCAGGAAATTCCTGAAGCTTTTTATTTGCTTGGAGCCGAAGCCAGCGAAGAACTGTTTATTTCGCAAATTGGCAACCCCAACCTTCGCTATATGTATCTTCTGAACGAAAGCTCAACCGAAAACGCACAAGTAAGCATCATGATTCTAAACTAACACTCATTATATATATAAGACCCAAATTCAAAATTCCAAATCAACTCAAAACTCATAACCCATAACCCATAACCCATAACCCATAACCCATGCTCGCCACCATCAAATTATTCGAAGTTCTAAAAACACGCTTCAGCGATGAAGACGCAAAGTTTGTTGTGGAGCAAATCGAAAAAATAGAAGCTGGGGTAGAAGCAAAAGTGGACAAAGAAATTGAAAGAAAATCAAAACTATTTAAAGATGACATTAGATCATTAAAAGAATATATGGATCATGTTTTCGCATCGAAAGAAGATATGGCAACCCTTAGAATTGAAATGGAAAGAGGATTTAAAGACAACCTCAAATGGACAGTCGGAACCATAATTGCATGTGCAGCTATAATTATCACACTTTTCAAATTACTATAAAC
>JBAWXL010000094.1:0-15155 GCA_037144095.1 Bacteroidota bacterium | reverse complement strand
ACGAATCTTTCGAACATTATTTCACCAACGGCACCTCTATTTATGTCTTAAACAGTGAGTTCACCGCGGGAATGTTCAAATTGGAAATCGTAGCATAAGAAACTCAATTTCAAATTTCTTTTGATTTAAAAATACTAAAAGGCTTACGCATTAAGCCTTTCCTTTGTGCAGCTTTGTGCAAAAACTTAGTGAAACTTTGTGTTACAGCCTTCCTTCTTGGGTCTTGGAATTTGAAACCTGACTGCCGTCAGGCAAGTTTTGGGCTTGGGCCTTTCCTTAAAAGGAAGAATCGATGATAATAGAAAGTTTGTCGCGCAGTGGTTTAATCTCGGTTTTAATAGTTTCCCAAACTATTTCGTCACTAATTTGATAATAACCATGAACTAAAATATGTCGCATCGCTATCATGTCATCCCATTCAACTTCGGTATGCTTTAATCTGAACTCTTTTGTCAATAAATAGGCTGCTTCTCCAACAATTTCAAGATTCTTAATAATAGCAAAACGAAGCATTTTATTCTCTTTAAAAATCTCAAATGATTTATCTTCAACAAATTCAAAAATATTATCAATTGCCTCAACAATGTGTATGAGACGATCCTTATCCCTGGGTTTTTCTCTCATAAATTAATACTTTTTCAAGATCACTACTTTCTTTAGCAAAAGGCTTGAGTTGTCCATCTTCAACCAAATCAATTTTTTTACCGGTTAATGACTCTAAATCATTGACGATATGAGCATATTTAAAAATAGTCATTTTTGCCCCGGCTGAAAAATTCACTAAAATATCAATATCGCTCTCCGGATTTTCTTGCGAACGGGCAAAAGAGCCAAATACATAAGCTTTTTCGATAGGTTGGCTCGAAAAATAGTTAGATAATTTGTTTATTAATGCCTGATTCATTTTTCTTTTTTTGCAAAATTAAATAATTCATGGTTTCAAAACTCAATTAAGTAGAAAATTTATTTGTCTTATAGGCAATACTCTTTAATCTAATCAGCCTACCCTGACCGCTCTCATTGAAAGCGTCCCATAGTGGAAACCCTCGTAAATATAAGAGGATGCTTCCCCTTTCCCCTGAAGTCCCAAAGTGTACATAAAAGGGATATAATGACTTGGTTCGGGCACAGCCAATGAAGCCGATTTGCCCATCTCCGAATAGTTTATCAATGCCTGATGATTTTCAGTATCAATATATTGTTTCACCTTAGTATCGAATTCCTGCGCCCAATCCTGCACCGGAGCGTCTAAGCCAGAGAAATCCACCCTGCCCAGATTGTGCGTAATATTTCCACTGCCAACAATCAGCACCCCTTTGTTGCGTAAATCCTTCAACTCCTTTGCCAAATCGTAATGATATTGCATGGGTTTATCATAATCAATACTCATCTGAAACAGAGGAATATCAGCATCAGGATACAGATGTTTCATCACCGACCAGTTTCCATGATCGTAACCCCATTTGGTATCATCCAACACCTTGGTTTTTGTTGCCAAATCCTGGGTTTCCTTAGCCGTTTCGGGCGAACCTTTGGCGGGATATTGCACTTCGTATAATTCTTTTGGAAAACCATACATATCATAAATCATCTTAGGATTGGGCGAGATGTTTACAAAAGTCCCCTTGGTCATCCAATGTGCCGAAATGCACAAAATAGCCTTGGGTTTTGGCAGGGTTTTCCCCAATTTGGTGAGGGTGCGTGTGAACTCATTGTTCTCAATGGCATTCATAGGCGAGCCATGTCCGATAAAAAGAGCAGGCATTTTCACATCGCTATTGCCTGTTTCCGATGCGATGTTTCCAAAAGTGTTTAGTTTCATAATTGCTATGTTTATAATTGAAAAAGCTGAAAGCTGCAGAAAACTCCTTCTGTCCATTGAGGCTTATTTATAAAGATTGATTTGTTTTGATTATTGATGTTTTATGCCTTTAACTAATTCTTCTTTGTGAAACTTTGAGTTCCTTTGTGAAACTCTGTGTACAGCTATTCCACAAAGATACTCAAAGAATACACAAAGCTACACAAAGATAAAATAAGGATTTTAATATGAAGTAATGTCTTATTAAAATTCAAGAGTCATAATCCGATTTACATTCATCTTTTGTTTATGATTATAATCAACTATTGTTTATCCCCTTATTTTATCCAGCAATCTGTTCAATTCCTGAACTTCTTCGGGTGTAAGATGATGCAAAAGCGTATCTACTTTACGTTCGCAATTGTCCATAGTAGCTAAAAGCTCAATCCCTGCAGGCGTAATTTCTACATCTTTTTGCCTTCTGTCCTTAGTACCTTCTTTTCGGTCGACCAGCTTTTTCTCGAACAATTTATCCACAATGCGGCTAACATCGGAATTCTGATCCAACATACGGTCTTTCAGAAAACCGATGGAAGAAGGACCTTCCGAACTAAATCCACGCAAAACCCTTAATATATTATATTGAGGTTCTGTGATATCATGCTCTTTCAGGGTTTGCAAAAAGTCGTAGCTTAATTGCTTAACCGTATAGGCTAAATTGATAAAACCTTTGTGATATTCGTTTCGGAAGCGTCCCTTTATTTCATCTTCAATTTTCATCACCTATCTTTTCAGAAGCTGTGGATTTCTGAGGAATCCTACCAGCCATACTAATAAAAGTACAACAGTTGGAAATAAAATACTCATTCCATACGTCATGTGAATAATGATAGCACCACCCATATAGGAGCTTAATAATAAGGTGCCATAGATGTTGGTACGGGGGAAAAGAAACAATAGGGCAGAGGTGATTTCTCCAATGGCGATAATGATGCGCCACGATTCGAGATTAGCCATTTGTTCAGGGTGAATAAATAATTTTCCGGCAGCACTCCATAAATATAGAGCGGCTAATAATCCAGCGATTACCCAAGCGATAATCATTCTTGGTTTTGAAATTTCTGTTGTTGACATGATGATGAATATTTAAATTAATAATTATTGTTTTCTAAACGATGCTGGCAATTTCTTCAAATTGTAAGCGAGGACGACGTGGATACAATGCTTTGGTCGTATCATAATAACCCAGCGTAATAGCCATAACAACTGTTTCGCTTTCTGCTAATCCAAATTCTTTATGAATACCATCGAAATCGATGCCGCTCATGGGATGAGAATCCACACCCATTTCTTTAGCAGCAATCATCAGCGACATAGCTAATAGTCCAACATTACTTTCAGCAAATTTCAGTTTACGTTCGTCGCTTGTACCATATAAATAGGCAGCGGCTTGTTTAGCACCATTCACCATATCCTGATTTCCACCTACACTGTTCAGCATTTCTGCCCAAACAGGATTAGCGTCATTATATCCTTCTTTATTACCGATAAGAATAAGTGTAACTGAAGCATCTGTTATTTTTTCCTGATTATTTGCCAGTTTCAATAGCTTTTCTTTACCTTCTTTTGATTTTACAACAATAATTCTCCAAGGTTGCAGGTTAAAAGCAGAAGGAGCAAGCACTGCCAGATTTACGATTTCTTTAATTTTGTTATTATCTAGTTCTTTGGTGTTATCGAAAAAGTTCACCGAACGTCTTTCGTTTAATAATGTTTTAGTTTCCATTTTATATATGTATTATGTTTATAATTTGATTTGGCAAAAGTACAGTAAAACAATATACGTTGCAACATATAAATAAAATAAATCTCATAATAAATGTTAATACCTATGATTACCAGTGAAATGAAAATGAATATTTGAGAAGAAATAAATTCTATAAAATGAATTTAGAAGGAAAAAGAAAGGTTTATTATGATGGATGAACGTAATAAATGCAGAATAATCTGCTAATTTATGAGTAAGATAATAAATCCACCTTATTCACTTTTCCATTATAAATTGCACCACCGGATGTATTGAAAGTAGCTCCTGTGACTGATGATAAACAGTTAATTTCATTTCGAAAACGAAGCAAACCCAGGAAAGCAAAAATCATTGCTTCTTTATATTCAACCAAGGCATTATTGGGAACCACAAATCTGTGAGTATTATTTATTATTCTTTCCATCAGGTAGGTGTTAAATGCCCCGCCCCCTGTAACCAAGACTTCTCCTTTTATTTTGGAGGGTAGAGCTTTCCCAATTTGCACAGCGATATGTTCACAATAGGTGTGCAAAACATCCTCAATGCTTAAATCAAATGAATAAATAATGGGCATGATTTGCGAAGACACCCATTCTTTTCCTAATGATTTAGGGGGTTTTTGTTTATAGAATTTCAACGAATTTAGTTTGTCGAGCAAGTCTTTAGAAAGCTTTCCTTCGCGGGCTAAATTGCCATTCAAATCATATAGGTATCCTTTTTGCTGTGCAAATTCATTAAGGATGATGTTTGCTGCACAAATATCAAAAGCAATTCTTTCGCCGTTATCCTTAAAAGAAACATTGGCAAATCCACCCAGGTTTAACAATGCCCCATACTTTCCAAATAATATCTCATCTCCGAAGGGAACCAATGGAGCTCCCTGTCCTCCAAGTGCAACATCTAAGCTCCGGAAGTCACAAACGACAGGCATTTGTGTAATTGCCGCAATCGATGCCCCATTCCCAATTTGTGTTGTAATACCCTTGTTTGGCTCATGAAAAACCGTATGCCCATGCGAAGCAATTAGTTCGGGATCAATTCCGTAGTTTTTAATGAACATCTTGACATTATTTCCGATTAATTTTCCCAATTCAATATCAATTCGAACAAAATCAGCAGCAGAACCTTCCGACACTGTCTTTAACTTCAGCACCCATTCTTCGCTGTATGAAAAGGTAGAGCCGTATACAATATTATATTTCCACAACTGATTCGTTAATGAAAACTCACAATAAGCAATATCAATTCCATCTAGCGAAGTCCCCGACATTACGCCTATCACTTTAAACTTTTTTCCCATAATTGTTTTGTTATAATGCTGCTGTTAAAGTTTCCAATTTCATTGCCCTTGAGCCTTTTACCAAAATAAAAGAGTCTTTCAACGGATGTTTTTTAAACCATTCTAATGCTTCCGCTGAATTTGTAAAACAATTTATTGAAGATTTTGCTTTAGCGATTGATGAAAATATTTCTCCAATAAAGAAAATGTTTTCAATTCCCGATTTGATGATATGATTGTAAATATCTAAATGTTCAGTATAACTTTCTTCACCTAATTCCATCATATCTCCCAATATCATTGCATTTTTGGGGTTCGAAATCATGATAAAATTATCAATAGCTGCTTTCATGCTGGTGGGATTGGCATTATAAGCATCCAATAATAAAGTATTGCTTTTTGTTTTCAACACTTGCGATCTGTTGATAGATGGAATATACTCAGAAATCGCTCTATTGATATTTTTAGGACTAATCCCATACTCACAACCAATTGCAATTGCTGCCATAATGTTCTGAAAATTATAAGCTCCTGCAATTTGTGTTTCGATATTGTTTTCAAGTTTTTGCCCCCATTTGATTTTCAAATAAGGACTTACACTTTCAATTACACCATAATAATCAGCATCTATTTGATCTCCATAAGTAACATTATAATTATCCTTCGCCTTTTCAAGCAAAATCTTGTCAGATACATTAACGAAAGTTTTGCCATTGACTTCTTTTACAGATCGATAAAGTGCAGTTTTTGTTTCAATTATGTTTTCGATATTTATAAAACCTTCGAGATGCGCTTTTCCAATGTTGGTAATGATTGCAGCATTGGGTTTAGCAATCGCACATAAGTCCGCAATCTCTCCCGGGTGATTAGCACCCATTTCTATGATGGCGATTTCAGTTTGATTGGTAATTGAAAGCAACGTCAGAGGAACTCCAATATGATTATTTAAATTTCCTTTTGTGGCAAGGGTCTTATATTGAGTTGAAAGTACTGCATTTATAAATTCTTTAGTAGTAGTTTTGCCGTTGGTGCCAGTTATTCCTATAAGCGGTATGTGAAATTGTTCTCTATGGAAGGTTGCAAGTAATTGAAGTGTCTTTAATACATCATCCACCAAAATGCAATTCAAGTTTGATGCATATTCTTTATCATCGACGATCGCAAATGAAGCACCTTTTTCAATTGCAAATGAAGCAAATTTATTCCCATTGAAGTTTTCTCCCTTCAAGGCAAAGAAAATATTGTCCCTCTCAATCGTCCTGCTATCAGTGGTTATTCCGGTGCTTTTTAAGAAAAGTTTGTGTATTTTATCTATTGTGAAATTCATTTTTAATTTTATTGAACAGCATGACATTACAGGTTTTAAAAGTACTTTAAAAATGAATATCCCATAACATCCGGAAGGATTTATTTTTTAAAAATCAATTGTTGATAAAAATAAGAATATCCTCCTCGAATTGCTTGGTGTTATCATTAATATTTTGTACTTTTGCTTCGCATTATAATTATATAAAGAATAGGAAATGAACAACTTAGAAGATAATAACGGAGAAACAAGCTACACAGCGGATAATATTCAGGTTTTAGAAGGCTTGGAAGCTGTTAGAAAACGTCCTGCAATGTACATTGGAGATATTAGTACAAGAGGTCTGCATCACTTAGTTTATGAGGTAGTTGATAACTCAATTGATGAAGCATTGGCAGGCTATTGTAATAATATTGAAGTTTTTATTCATAAAAATAATTCGATTACCGTAGTTGACAATGGTCGAGGTATTCCAACTGATTTACACGAAAAAGAAAATAAGTCAGCTCTCGAAGTGGTAATGACCGTTTTACATGCAGGTGGAAAATTCGATAAAGGTTCTTATAAAGTTTCGGGAGGCCTTCATGGAGTAGGTGTTTCATGTGTAAATGGACTATCATCGGCATTAAAAGTCGAAGTATTTAGGGAAGGAAAAATTTTCCGTCAGGAATATGCATTTGGGAAACCTCTCTATGATGTGAAAGTAGTTGGTGAAACTGAAAAAACAGGAACCACAATTACCTTTCTTCCAGATGATGGTATTTTTACAGTAAGTGAATATAATTTAGAGATATTATCTTCCAGACTAAGAGAACTCGCTTTTTTAAATAAAAAAATCCGTCTTACCATTACCGATGAAAGAGAAGAAAACGAAGACGGGGAATTCCCAAGTGAAAGCTTTTATTCAGAGAATGGTTTAATAGATTTTATTAACTACCTTGATTCTAATCGTGAAAAATTAATGCCGGATCCAATTTATGTGGAAGGCGAAAGAAATAATATTCCAATTGAGTTAGCTATGCAGTATAACTCATCTTATGTTGAAAATGTGCATTCTTATGTGAATAATATCAACACCCATGAAGGAGGAACACATCTTTCAGGTTTCAGAAGAGGGCTAACGAGGACTTTAAAAACCTATGCCGAAAAATCAGGAATGTTGAAAAACTTAAAAATTGAGATTAACGGTGATGACTTCCGTGAAGGGCTCACCGCAATTATTTCAGTTAAGGTTCAGGAACCACAGTTTGAAGGTCAAACCAAAACAAAGTTAGGCAATTCAGAAGTAATGGGCTCTGTTGATACTATTGTTAGTGAGCTTCTTAATTATTATTTAGAAGAACATCCCAAAGAAGCCCGTATTATTGTAAACAAAGTTATTTTGGCAGCAACTGCTCGTCATGCTGCTAAAAAAGCCCGTGAATTGGTGCAACGTAAAAATGTACTTATTTCTTCTTCCCTTCCCGGAAAACTTGCCGACTGTTCTGAATCAGATCCTGAAAAATGCGAAATTTATCTGGTCGAAGGTGATTCTGCGGGTGGTACTGCAAAACAAGGAAGGAATAGAGCTTTTCAGGCAATTTTACCTTTACGAGGTAAAATTCTGAATGTGGAAAAAGCTATGGCCTATAGAATTTTCGAGAGTGAAGAAATAAAAAATATTTTCACAGCTTTAGGTGTTTCTATGGGAACAGATGAAGATTCAAAAGCGTTAAACCTTGATAAACTGAGATATCATAAAATTATAATCATGACGGATGCCGATGTGGATGGTAGTCATATCGCCACACTAATTCTTACTTTCTTTTTCCGTTACATGAAAGACCTTATTGAAAATGGTCATGTTTATATTGCAACACCTCCCTTATACCTTATTAAAAAAGGAAAAGATGAAAGGTATTGCTGGACTGAACAGGAACGTGAGCAGATTGTTTCAGAGTTTACTGTTAATGGGAAAGAATCAGGAATTCATATTCAACGTTACAAAGGTTTAGGTGAAATGAACGCTGAGCAACTATGGTCAACAACAATGAATCCTGAATTCAGAACCTTACGTCAGGTAGAAATTGATAATGGAACAGAGGCAGATCGTATTTTTTCTATGTTAATGGGCGATGATGTACCCCCACGAAGAGAATTTATTGAAAAGAATGCAAAGTATGCCAGAATTGATGTCTAATTGATAAAATTCTTTTTCGCTGAATCCAAAATATTAGAAAATTCCTGACTTTGTTTGATGTCATTAAACAAAGGTTCATTCATTAATTGAACAGCATCAGAAAAACCAAGTTTTACTGATTGTTGTAATAATGATATAATATTTTCTGTTGGTTTCAATTGTTTATTGATAATAGCTTTAAAATAAAAAACATCAGCGTTTTCAGGATCAGCTTTTTCATAGATTGAAAGCATTTCTGTTGCTTTTTGAATATTCTGATGATTAATTGATGATTGTACCTGCATATAACAAAGCATACTGATAAAAGCCTTTAATCTATCGGCTTGCAATGCTTTTTGATGATTTTCTTTATTGTTTGAAATTGAATTTAACTGCTTCAACTCTGTATTCCACCAACTAATATCCTTTGAGGAAATATTTTGGGCTAATTCATCTTTCATTTGAACTTCCTTTTGAATTGCTTGTTGAAGAGCTAAAGCTGCCGCTTTAAAAGTGGTTGAATTCTGTATTTCCAGCAGCTTTTTACTTTCTGATGTTAATGGAAGAATTTTCCCCAAAGCATTTATCATTCTTCCGTAAATAGAACCTAAATCAAATACATCAGGTTTAACTTTTGACTGAATAATTGAATTATAATCTGAAGCATAAGTATCAAGAGATTTATTGTCAATTTGAATGAGTTTATCTTCAAATGCTTTTGCATGAATAAAAATAAAAGCTTCTTCAAGTTGTTCTTTTGGTGGGTATTCATGTTTCCCGTTAAAAACAATAATTTGATTTCGAATGCCTTTCTTAGAATAAAGTTCATGTTCTGTCAACATGTCTGCATAGTTGAAATCTTTATTTCCGGCAATGGATACCATGAGTAATTTAGAATTGGCTTCAAAAAGTTGAGAAGGAACAATGCTCGAAAGAGCAATAACGCCAACTATCTCTTTGTGTTTTTGTGCAAGCATTCCCGCTACTTTTGCCCCTCCAGAAAAACCAGAAGTATATATGCGTTTATGATCTAATTGTAATCGTGATGAAAGGTCGTTGAAAATATTCTGATACATATCATCAGCATTTTCGAAAGCTATTCCGTTTTTCGATTCATTTGATGCCGCTAATACAAATGAGTACTTATCAGCTAATTCCTTGAAAAGTTTGCATATTTTAATACTTCTTGCATGGGCATCAAATAGAAATAGTGCCGGAAAGGCTTTTGTTGAATCCCATTTTTGAGGCAAGTACAGTGCATAAGAATAGTTCTTCGCATCCTTGCAAATTACATTTTCTATAACTTGTCCACTTTTTAATTGTAAAACGTTTTGAGGACTTATCTTTTTTGAATTATTACTACTACAGGATATTACTCCAAGGCAAATCCAAAAAGAAAGAATGAAATTAATTTTACGGTACATTGAGTGATTTTTTATGTTTACTGGCATTGTGAATACTGGCATTCAAATCGAAACCGACTAAAAGAATGATGGCATTGAAATAAATCCACAGCATAATTATGATTAAGGTTCCAATTGAACCATATATTGCATTATATTTTGAGAAATTTGTGATGTAAATATTAAATCCCAACATGGTAATGATTGACAAACCCGTGGCAAGGAGAGAACCAGCCGTAAAGAAACGGAATTCTTTCTTTTTCACCGGGGCGTAATAATAGATGAGTGAAATTCCCAATACCATCAATGCAATGACAACTATCCACTTAAGGAAAATAATAATATAAAAGACGAAGTTTCTTTTTAATAAGCCTTTAATTACTAAATACTTTAAGAAATGTGAACTGAAGACTATAAGCGAAATGGCAATTATAAGCATAAAAGTGAGCATGACAACCAAAAAGATAGAAATAAGACGTTGTTTAACAACTGATCTGGTTTCAATTACATGATAAGTTCTGTTAAATGATTCGATTAAGCTATTTATTCCATTGGTTGAAAAGTATAATGACATAAGAAATCCAACAGATAACAATCCACCGTGTTGCCGTTTGATGATGTCTTCCAATGTTGATTGAACACTATCGAAAGTATTAGAAGGGATTACCTCCTTTATAAGACCCATTAAAGCATCCTGAAAATGTGCAATCGGCATATAAGGGATGATCGTAAAAAAGAAAATAAATGTAGGAAATAAAGCCAGGAAAAAATTGAAAGAAGAAGCTGCTGCTCTTTGAGTAATGGCTCCCTTCGTAATACCTTTTACAAAAAAAACTAAGACATCCCATAGCGGAAGTCCTTCGAATCCGGGTAAAATAATTCTCTTTAAAAGCTTAATTCCCCATAATATGGGCTTCGACTTGAGAATAATTTCAAGGAATGATTTAAAGCTAATCATTTAAGGGCTTTGAGACTTAAATCTAAACTTTTAATCTGATGAGTCAGTGCTCCTACTGAAATAAAATCCACACCAGTCTCTGCATAGCTTCTGATGTTTTCTATTGTGATGCCTCCCGAAGCTTCGGTTTCATATTGATGATCGATAAGTGTAATGGCTTTTTTTAATTGTTCGGGCGTAAAGTTGTCAAGCATTATTCGGTTTACTTTTCCTATTCGCATAATTTCCTTAACATCCTCAAGGCTTCTGGCTTCAATTTCAATGGGGAGATTCTTTAGGATGTCTTTCAAATAAAGTTGAGTAGCTTCTATTGCTTGCTCAATACCTCCGGCAAAATCAATATGATTATCTTTTATAAGTATCATATCAAATAAGCCAAATCTATGGTTGAAACCACCTCCTAATTCAACTGCTTTCTTTTCGAAGATACGAAGATTAGGAGAGGTTTTTCTTGTATCAAGAATTTTAACAGGTAAGCCTTCAAGTAATTTCACTATTTTATTGGTGTAAGTGGCAATTCCACTCATTCTCTGCATGAAATTCAACACCAGTCTTTCAGTTGATAATATTGAAATTACATTCCCTTCAATGGTGAAAACTACATCTCCTTTTTTAATAGCATCTCCATCCTTTATAAATAAATCTAATTTCAAGCCGGCATCGAAAAGTTGATAAATCGTTTTTGCAACATCCACTCCGGCTATAATTCCTTCCTGTTTTACTAATAGCTGTGCCTTCCCTCTTTTGGTTTTATCAATGCAAGCCAATGAAGTATGATCTCCATCTCCAATATCTTCTTTGAGTGCATTTTCAATGAATTCCTCAATGGTCATAAACTAATTTTTTTCGAATTGAAGTTGCTGTATGTTTAATGAGTTACCGATTTTCTTAATATAGCAATAGGTTCTGAAATTACCATTCATTGTGTTTAGCGTTCCGATAATAAACTGTGAACCATCATTTGACGAACCCTGATGATTTAAAACAAATGATTTTACTTTATGTTTACTGAAAAAGTTTTTCAAAATAAGTTCTGCTTGTGTTTTACTATAACTACCATCGTTTTCAGGAATATTCAGGTCAATGGTATTATTGAAAAACTTTGCAATTTCTTTAGAATTTCCGGTGTTGAGAGCCGAAATAATATCTTTTGAAATTTCATTTGTAGAAGGCGAAATTGTCAAGGTGAACGAAAGCCCTGAAAATGCCGCTACTATGAATAATATGATATATGATTTTTTCATTTGAAAACGATTTATTATCTGATTACTTTACAATAATTAAGCCAAATGTTTAATTTTACAGACACAAAAATAATGTATTATTTATTGCAAACAATAATCAATTGCCAAATGAAGATAAAATTAATTTTTACGGGAGCCACCCAAGAAGATTTTGTGAGTAAAGGAATCGAAAAATACTCAAGTAGACTAAAGCATTACGCTGATATTGAAATTATTGAAACGCCCGAGCGAAAATATGCCAAATCGATAAGCGAAACGCAAATAAAAAATATTGAAGCCGAACTTATCTTAAAAAAAATAGCGAAAAGTGATTATTTGGTGTTATTAGACGAAAATGGCACCCAACTTTCTTCAAAAGAATTCTCAAATCAAGTGCAAAAGTTTCAACTTTCGGGCTTTAAAACCATAATTTTCCTTATTGGGGGGGCCTATGGATTTTCTGACGATTTGTATCAGAGGGCAAATATGAAGATAGCTCTTTCGAAAATGACTTTTACCCATCAATTTGCACGACTCATTTTAATAGAACAACTCTACAGAGCTTTCACAATTCTGAAAAACGAACCTTATCACCACGAGTGATATGCAATATTTCATTGTGAAATTTTATTGGGTAATGTCAATTTTTCTGAGGAAATGGTTTTAAAGGAATGCTTAAACTATTGATATTGTTAAGTAAAACAGAATAATTGATTTATATCAAAGAAAATAATCTGAGATTTTGTTGTTTCATCTTCCTTTTCATACTACATTTGTAATCATTTTGTTTTCATAATTGTTAGGGTTACCCTCCGGTAGAATATATCGGGGGGTTTTTTTAGTTAAAAGTGCTGATAGTGTATGTCTTATTGCAATGATGCATGTTTAATTTTGGATAGAAAAAGGTGGTCTTTCATCACTTAAATAAGCAAACCTGACTTACATTAAGTCCTTAATAATTGCGGCGGTTCTTTATCTTTATTGACTGTTTTTTTCTAAATACTATAAATAAATCCTTTTCTGGCATCGTCAGAATAGATATGCAAGGAATAGGAAATATCGCTCAAACAGCTAATACGATGAATATGATTCGACATTATGTTGGAATCTCCGATGGCAAAAAGCCCTGTATTTTCGTCTATTTCGAGTTCATTTACTAATGTTATATCTCCATTACCCATAGTGTCTTCGAATATTTCCAATTTTAAATTGCCTCTTAATACATTATATGCGGCAAACTGAGGGTGTCCATGAATTTTGCTTTGCCGTCCTTTTCGCCAAGTCATGATGATAGCTTCCCAGCCCGATTCGTCTTTTCCAATAAATGTTCGTTCATACTGATTTGCACTGTCTATATCAAATGCGTCTAAATCATAACGTTCAGGGAAAGTCAATGCTAATTGTTTCAACTCTTCTCCCAAATGTTCATTCAGTTCGTTTTTTCTCACCAAATTCATAAGTTCTCTAAAGAAATCTTCATATCCCGGTTTAATATCGATTGCTTCATTGGGATTGCCGACTGTTTCTGCTAATTTCATGCTATTTTTTATTTTGTTTAATAAGTTAAATTTATCTTCCTCATATCTAATGGCAAACCAACGAAAGAGGAATAGGGATAGTTTCTTCTGATTTTAATTGCGATTATCAGTTTACAAAGATATAGCTAAAATTGATGAGCAAACTTGAGAACGGCGATTATTTTTCAAAAAATGAAATTATGCATTTTTTGATTATTGTTTTTTTTTGTTTATGTAGATAATTTCAAATTTTCCAGTGTTCAAAGCCGAATTGCAAATTTGGCTTAGCTGCATTATAATTTTTTATATGCCGCTCAGAAAGGGGGAAAATATTTTCTTGTTTAAGCACCAAACCTGCCAAAGGAGGTGAGCCACTAATGAGAGATGGGTTTTTTATAACGTTTGGCGGTATGGTTAGTTGCCGATTTCGAAGCACTTTCCTATCAAGTTACAACTACTTTTGATACGAGCTGTGCCGCTCGAATACGCACTGAGCCGGCAATTAACTATACCGCGTGTTAGCCGTTCGCTCTTTTTTATCATTATTAATCCGTTTTTATTTTACATCAAATTCATCTCCATCATGAAGAGGAATAATAGTCGTTTGTTCGTGAAATAATTCTTGAAATTTTTCAGGTGCTTCTGTGTGAATAGGTATAATGCCACATTTGGGTTTAACTGTTTCAAAAACTGTCTTTAATGTTTCGATATCAGCATGTCCGCTTGTATGCTTATATTCAATTTTATATGGTGCCAAGAAATTATATAACGATTCATTAAAAGCAGGTTTCTTACTATCCAAATATCCATCCCACATTGAATAAAATACTTTTGAATCATTTGATTTAGCATATTCCGTGATAAGAGGTTGAAATGAATCATTTGAGCGTATAAGCATACAAAAACCGTATTTTTCTAAATACGATTTTAATTTACCATCGAAAGAAAATGGATTTTGTCCTTGACGTTTTAAATCAAAGAAACGACCTACAGGGCTTGTTGTTTGGTTGAAATCTATATCGTAAAATTTAGTGTATTGCTTATGATTTTCGGAAACTATTTTTAAAATATTAGTCTGATAACTGTCACATACAAAACAGCGTTTTGCATTTTTTGAAGCATGGTACAGTGCAAATATTCTGTCAATATTAGTAGAAGAAACTAAAACAAAGTTGTATTTGTTGTTTTTAAATTGCAATTCAAAATCTTTTTGTAATTCTTGCTCCGTTTGGATTGTCGTATTTGGACGTTGAATATTAGAACCTTCCGAAATTATGTAATCAATGTTTTTGGCATAGATTTTTAGCGTTGGAATAAGTCCTTTACTTCTAAATCCGTGTCCACGAAAATCGCCCGTGTGAAGTATTCGTTTATTATCAGCCTCGACAATAAACATATAAGCATCGAAAGCGGAATGGTCAATTAATAATGGTGTAACGGTAATTTCTCCGATTCTTATTTTTTGTAATTGCTCAAAAGTGTTGATTGTCTTAATACGCTCAACAATTCTTTTATGTTTTTCTGACTCGTTTGGGTCTGGAATATATGATAATCTGCTTTCGAGACAATTAAAAATTTCGAGTGCAGTTTTTCCAACGTATATTGGTAAATCAACAACAGTATCGCAAATTTTTCCAATATGGTCGCCGTGATAGTGAGTTATGAATAATGCACTTTTTGAAATATCACCACAAGTTAAGCCA
>JBAWXL010000093.1:0-15202 GCA_037144095.1 Bacteroidota bacterium | reverse complement strand
CATCCATAGCATTGAATTTGCTATTTCACATCCCTTTGAATTTTGCCGCTTTGATTTCGCTTGCTATAGTTCTGATTTTGGTCTTTCGGAATTCATATCGAAGAATTGAAACCATTATTATAGGTTTTGTATCTATCATTGGTTTGGCTTTTATTTATGAACTTACTTTGGTGAATATTGATTGGGGCACTGCTGCCACAGCCTGGGTTACACCTTCCATTCCAAATGGTTCGCTCATTATCATCATGTGTGTGCTGGGGGCAGTTGTGATGCCGCATAACCTCTTTCTTCATTCGGAAATCATACAAAGCAGACAGTGGAATACACAGGATGACAAAATAATCAAGCGACAACTGGATTTTGAATTGTTTGACACTCTTTTTTCAATGATTATTGGTTTTGCTATTAACAGCGCTATGATACTTTTAGCTGCTTCAACATTTTATAAAAACGGAGTGGTGGTGAGCGAAATTGAGCAATCGCAACAAATGCTGAAACCCCTGTTGGGCAATGCTGCTGCAATAGTTTTTGGCATTGCATTATTGTTTGCGGGTGTTGCTTCATCAGTAACTGCTGCTATGGCAGGAGGTTCAATCTTTGCCGGATTCTTTAAAGAGCCTTACAACATAAAAGACAGTCACTCAAAGCTTGGGGTATTAATCACTTTAATTCCGGCTACTTTGCTCATTTTCATCATTTCAAATCCCTATCAGGGGCTTATTCTTTCGCAAACGATGCTGAGCATTCAACTACCCTTCACCATATTTCTTCAAATATATTTAACCTCATCGAAAAAGGTGATGGGGAAATATGTGAACAAATGGTACACCACTGCAATGCTGCTATTTATCGGATTGATTGTTGTTTTATTAAATTTAGCCCTTTTGCGCTACTTAATTCTATCACTTATATGAAAAGAACAGAAAAAGATTTTATCGGGGAAGTGGAGATACCCGAAAATGCCCTTTATGGTATTCATTCAATAAGAGCTAAACAGAATTTTCCGGATACCACTCCTTTTCATAAGGAATGGTATGAAGCCATCGGATGTGTGAAACTGGCTTGTTATTCGACCTATAGAAATTTCAGAAGTGCGATTTCGAGCAAATATCCCGACCAATTAATTCCGCTTAAATTGATAGATTTCACAACCATTCAAATGCTTGAGGATGCTGCAAAAGAAGTTTCGGAAGGGAAACATTTTGAGCATTTTATAGTTCCGGCAATTTCGGGAGGAGCCGGCACGAGCATCAATATGAATGTGAATGAAATTATCAGCAATGTGGCATTAATTAAATCGGGCAAAAAAGCAGGTGATTATGCTGAAATTGACCCTATTGAAACTGCCAACATCTTTCAATCTACCAATGATGTGATTCCTACCTCACTGAAATTAGCCGTTATTAAACTGCTGACGGAATTGGAAACTTCTATTAATCGGCTGAGGACTCAAACAGAGGCTTTGGAAGGAAAATACCGCGATCATCTTCGAATTGGCTACACCCAAATGCAAGAGGCGGTGCCTTCTTCTTTTGGAAAACTTTTTAGCACCTATAACGAAGCACTGTCACGCGATTGGTGGAGAATTTCGAAATGTTTTGAGAGAATAAAAGTGGTTAATCTGGGAGGAAGCGCCATAGGAACCGGCATTGCTGTGCCACGATTTTTCATTATGGAAGTTTGTCAGGAGTTGCAAAAGATCAGCAAACTGCCCATTACGCGCAGCGAGAACCTTTCGGATGCTACTAATAATTTAGATTCGTTTGTTGAAGTTCATGCCATAATTAAATCACATGCCGTGAATCTTGAAAAGATGGTGGGCGATATCAGATTGCTATCATCTGATTTAATGAATCAGAAAGAACTTAACCTGCCGCAACAGCAAGTGGGAAGTTCGATTATGCCGGGAAAAGTAAACCCGGTGATACCCGAATTTGTTATCAGTGTTGCCCATAAGATTTATGCAAACGACCAACTTATCAGTTCGTTGTGTGCCCAGGGATGTCTTGAGTTGAATGCCTACCTCCCGCTGATAGGGCATTGCATAATCGAATCTTTAAAATTGCTGATTGCTGCTGATAATAGTTTGCTAGAGAATTTATTTTTAGGTTTGACGGTGAATTCGGAAAGTGCGAAGGAGAAATTGTTTCATAGTCCGGCAATCACAACTGCCCTCTCCCCTTTTATTGGTTACCATAAAGCTGCTGATCTTGCCAGGTATATGAAACTAAACAAGGTGGATGTCTTCGTTGCAAATCAGGAACTTCGACTTATGGATGAAGAAAAGCTTAAACACATCTTAAAACCTGAAAATTTATTGAAGACGGGCTTTTCTTTGGAAGAATTGATAGGTTGAGGCGATAGTTGTTAGACGGCAGTTAAAAGGGAATTTGAGTTTTTATCGGAAACTACATTGTTTTGATGGTTTAAGGACAGTTGAAACGGGAATTCTGAATTCCGTTTATAGGTAGTCATAATGCCATTTATGGGTACTCATTATACCATTTATGGGTACTCATTATACCATTTATGGTAAGCCATTATGTCTTTTATGGGTATTCATTATACCATTTATGGGTATTCATGATGCCATTTATGGGTATTCATGATGCCATTTATGGGTATTCATGATGTCGTTTATGGGTTTCATGATACCGATTATTGCGACACCTGATACCAATTATTTGTACACACAATGTAGTTTATGGGTATACCTTATGCCTCCTATTGGTATACCTTATACCTCTTATTTGTATACTTTTAATTGGGTTTTGGATGTTGATATTTGATTAAATAATTGTTTATCTGTAAATTAATTATTCTTTAGAACAAAAGTTCATCCGAATATTAATTTATTCTAACTAAAATAAAATCTTTGATACTTGAAATTCATTTTTTAAAAACCTAACATGTTTTGAAAATCGAATAGGTTTCACTAATCATGTTAAGGCAGGCTAAAATCGAAAGGGTATCAATTAAAATAATATTATAATGATGTTTTTATCTCATTAAAATGAATTGAGCTTTGTATTTCAAAAAGATGATTAATTTTGGAACAAATTAAAATCTTTAGCTCATGACAGCGAAAAAATATGTAAGCGTTTTAGTGTTTCTTTTGAGTTCTATTGTTTGTTTGTCACAAAACTCAAAAACTTCGATCAGTGAAGTGCCCGATTGGGTTGTGAAAGTTCAGCCCGATTATAAGAAAGTGACAAAAGCCAATCAAACTTCGGCTAATTATTTTTTATTGCTTGATAAACAGGAAAACATTGCAAAACAGCAATGTTTTACGCATTTTGCCATTAAATTGTTGAACAATGACGGGGTTCAGCAATTGTCGGACATTCATATTGATTTCGACCCAAAATATCAAAAACTCGTGTTTCATCAATTGAAGATAGTGCGAAACGGGGCAAGCATTGATAAACTGAAGACGCATAAAATTAGTGTGGTTCAGCGCGAAAAAGATTTAGAACGTTTTGTTTATGATGGTTCGCTCACAGCCATCATCAATTTAAAAGACATCAGAGTGGGCGATATTATTGAATATTCGTATTCGGTGGTGGGCTACAACCCTGTGCTTAATGGTTTTTATAGTGATGTGCTGTATTTGCAATTTGGCGAGCCGGTTGAATATCTTTACTTGCGGCTTTGTGCTCCAACTAATAAAAATCTAAAGTTTCTTTATCTGAACGGGGCACCGGCTCCAAAGATGCAGCTTGCCAAAAACGAGAAAGTTTATCTTTGGGAAAAACACAGTGTTGACCAGGTGCATTATGACATCAATACACCTCCATGGTATGATGTTACACCTCATGTTTCGATTTCGGATTATCCTTCGTGGCAAAGTGTGGTGGATTGGAGTTTGAAGTTGTATTCGATAGACGATGGAGAAAAGAATAAACTCAAAAAAATGCTTAAAGAGTTTTTCGAGCCATCGGGCGAAGGTTTTGATGTGGTCAGGATGATACGATTCATACAAGATGAAATACGGTACTTAGGTTTTCTGGATGGATTGAATTCGATGAAACCCGACTTGCCTTCGAAGGTGCTGAGCCAACGCTATGGTGACTGCAAAGCCAAATCTTTCCTTTTGAGTGAAGCGCTGAAAATATATGGCATTGAGGCAAATCCGGTGTTGGTGAATACCACTTTCGGGAACTCAATCGAAGAATATTTGCCCTCGCCCCTGATGTTTAATCATTGCATTGTTCAGATTAAAATGAAAGGGAAAACGTATTTTGTAGATCCTACCATTAGCAATCAGGGAGGGGATTTAGCGCATAACTACACTCCTGATTATTACAAAGGACTCGTGATTAAGGCGGGAGAAAAGGCGCTGACCAACATTCCGGTTTCAGATTACACCTCCATCAGAGTGTGCGAGACTTATAAACTCGACCAAATTGGAAAAGATGCCAAACTTAAAGTAACGACCATTTATTCGGGCATGGATGCCGACCGTCAGCGGAATGTGTTTGCCGGTTCTGATTTAGAGACTGTGCAGAAAGAATATCTCGATTTTTACAGCAAATTGTATCATTCGGTAAAAGCGATCAATAATATAAGCATTGAAGATAAAAAGAACAAGATAAACCAATTTGTGGTGAATGAAGAATATAGCATCGACAGTTTGTGGGAAAAAGTTGAAGGGAAAAAGAAAATTAGCTGCACTTTTTATCCTTTATCATTAAATGAATTTGTGACTGTGGCGAAATCGCCCAAGCGGAGTATGCCTTATATGTTAAAATATCCGGTTGATATTGAACATAAAACTATTATCGAACTTCCCGAAGAATGGAATGCTCCTGACGATTCAGAGGTGATAGAATCGGATGCTTTTAAATATACGTATAAGGTAAGATATTCGAATAAAACAATAACGATCACTCATACTTATAAAACTTTGTGTCCTTATATCAGTGAAGATAAAGTAGGCAAGTATATTGAACAACACGATAAAATATCGAAAGATATGACCTATTCGCTTACTTATAACAATGACATTGCGAATGGATTTAGCTTTAGTTGGTTTTCGGGAATTCTTTCGCTGATAGTGCTGGCGATAAGCATTTTCTTTGCTTTGAAAATGTACAGGAAATATGATGTTCCAACTGAGATTCCTTCTTCAGAATCGATACCCATTGGTGGATGGTTGATATTGTTAGCCATTGGGTTTACGTTTACTCCATTATTAATCACTTTTCAGTTGTTTAACACTCCAAACTATTTTGATAGCAGTGTAATTAGTCCATTGTTTTCAACTTCAACTACAGTTCATAATCTGCTTATTGGTTTGCTGATGTATTTCGAATTGATTTATAATTTATTCTTCTTGACCTTATCGGTGTTGGTGGTGTTTTTATTCTATAACAAAAGAAGCATTTTGCCCCGTTTAGCCATTTTCTACTTTGCCATATCGACCGTGTTTTTCATAATAGACTACCTGCTTGCTCATAGTCTTGCACCTGAATTATACACAGAACAAGAAAAGTTAAAGTCTATTTTCCAGATTATTTTCAGATTAATTATATCCTCAATATGGATATCCTACTTTATTTATTCAAGCCGGGTTGGGGAAACTTTTGTTCGTACTTATAAAAAAGAGGAGCAAATGGAAGTTGAAGAAGTGTTGGTTGACAAAACCTCTGAGACAGAATAGATGTAATTGAAGGTATGTGTCTTAATAAATCATAGATTGATATGGCAATCAACTAAATCTGATTCAAATAAAGGCAATAAAAAAAAGCGAAAACCTTTGATTTCGCTTTTTTTCAATTGAAATGAGAGAAAATGTTAGTAATTATCTTCTCTCACCTGCATAAAGGCTTTTGGATGCAGACAAGCAGGGCAATTTTCTAATGCTTTAACTGATTCATAAACATATCCACAGTTCAGACATTTCCACCATACCTTGCCTTCTTTCATAAATACCTTATCTTCTGAAATGTTTTGCAGAAGTTTCAGATAGCGACGTTCGTGCTCAGCTTCAACCTTGGCAATCATTTTATAAGCCGTGGCAATTTCCATGAAACCTTCTTCTTTTGCCACTTCAGCAAAATGAGGATACAAGTCTGTCCATTCTTCATTTTCGCCTTCAGCAGCGGCTTTCAGATTTTCTACTGTAGTACCAATGGTTCCGGCAGGAAAACCTGCAGTAATTTCTACCACACCCCCTTCAAGAAATTTAAAGAAACGTTTGGCATGTTCCTTTTCTTGCAGAGAAGTTTCTATAAAGATGTTGGCAATTTGTTCGTAGCCTTCTTTTCGGGCAACGCTGGCATAAAATTCATAGCGATTGCGTGCCTGCGATTCGCCGGCAAATGATTTCAGCAAATTTTGTTCTGTTTGGGTTCCTTTTAATGATGTTGACATATCAATTGTGTTTTATAAGTATATTGATTTTGAATATTTTTCTTTTAAGTAATTCATTGAATTTTGATTCAGCAAAAGTATATTATTTGATTAATCTGGAATCAAAAAATCTTCTTTTTTTTCGAGAAATTTATTGGTTTGATTTAGTTTAGAAGCGCTCCCAAATAATGTGTACTTATGCCAAACATTTTCATGAGATTTTTAATTTGCAGAAGATATTTTTCAATAGGTACCGCCATTGCTTCTTGCTTTATTCCTACGATCATCACATTTTTAGGTGTATGTTCGGTATCGATAAACTCAAAAACTTTGGTTTGATAGCCATAAGCTTCTAAATACAGTGCGCGCATGGCATCGGTAATCATTTCAGCTTGCCTTTCTTTTAATATTCCATATTGATTAAGAAAGCTAAGATCTTCATTTGGATGCATATCTTTTCTGACTTGTTTATGGCAACATGGAGCGCAAATTATCAGTTTTGCATTAGATTTAATACCTCTAAAAATAGCATCATCAGTGGCTGTGTCACAAGCATGAAGGGCAATCAGAACATCAATCTCTTTAATGGGCACCTCCTGAATGTTGCCCTGAACGAATTTCAGCTTTGCAAAATTGCTTTTAAGTGCAATTGAATTGCAAACCGAAACAAGTTCTTCTCTTTGTTCAATGCCGGTAACTGAAGGTGAAATTTGCAAAGCATTGATGAAGTAATCGTACAAGGCAAAAGTTAGATAGCCCTTTCCGGAGCCCATATCAATAACTTTTAATCCATTATCGGGCTTCATTTGTTTCATAATCCCATCGATAATCTCAATGTACTTATTAATTTGACGATATTTATCGTTCATCGAAGTTTTAATCTGGCCTTCAGCATTGGTAATTCCCAACTCAAAAAGATAGTTGTTTTGAGTTTTAATTATTCGTGCTTTTTCGCGATCATGAGCAAAATTAGGCAACTCAGTTGCCACAGATTTCTTCTTTCGGAGACTTACAACATCATTCTTCTGTATGGTAAGAAAATAATCAAATTCAGTTGTGTATAATTCTGCCTGATAAAAATCGTTTAACAATAAAAGTTTTACTATATTGCCACACTCTTCAATAATATGGTTCTTTGTAACATCCTTTGTTGGATAGCGATAGACAAAACATAGCCTAATCCCCTCTTTGATTTTGATGAGCTTTGCTGTAACGGAGTTTAGTTCCTTTGTTTTGTCTCTTTTATGCATAATGCCAATCCGAACCAGACTTTGAGAGGCAATACTTTCATTTAATACCTTAATAAAAGATGTAATTTCTTGTGCTAACATTTATTTGTTTTTTTTGATGTATACGGCGAAAAGTTTTTCACGACCTTTATCGGAAGTGTTTAATTGATTAGTTTTTATAAGATCGGGATTGTTATCTAATTTATCCTGCGAAATACCATTTTCGACAACTGAAAACCAATTATCCCAAATAATTACATCCCTTTTCTGAAGCATTTCCAGGTTCTCGGCATTTAGTTCAAGTCGTTTTTGAGGATTAAAAGGGTCGATATTTAGTGCTTCGCCTAAGTAGGGATGTGAATAAATAAAACGGCTTTCATTTTTAATGCTATCAGGAAGAGATTTTGCAATGCTAATCGCAATTTGCTGGTCATTTGTAAGTGTCATATCTCTTTTCCAATCAATTGAAGCGGGATTGTGAATGAAGGGGAAAATAAGAATGTAGGAAACGAAAATAAACTGAAATATCCTTTTAGAAATGAACCATTTGCTCAAAATATTTTCTGTTAAAAAATTAAGCCCTTGAAGTGAGATAATTGCAATGAAGGGGATAACTCCTAACAAAACCCTTTTTAGTCCCATAGAGCCAAATATGCCCAAGTACCAAAACACCGAATGAGCTACAAAAAAGGACAAAAAACCCAGAAAAACAATTACATGTAGCTCAAGCTGAATTTTCTTTTTAATAAAACTAAATATCAAACTTATAAAACCCAGCCAAAACAAAATAAAAAGTGGTACTCCGATAACATAGAGAAGTTGATTGACATAATGAAAAAGCTCTCCGCTTCCATATTGATTGCTGGTGTGAGCATAAGGAATTTTAGTAAACACCCAAAGAATATCATGATAAACGAAATAGCCTGCAATTGAATATAAAATATGCCCTGTAAGCAAAAAAGGAAGCACTTTCCACTTTCGCTTCAATAAAAAATACAAGGCAAAGATTCCTAAAATGATTAAGCCTTCGGAACGAACGAAAGGTAGAAAAGAAATAAGCAAACAAGCAGCAATAAAATGATTCTTAACGATTAGATACAAGCCAAGGCCAATAAAAAAAGCAAACATGGGTTCGGTCAGTCCTGAAAAAGTAAGAACATAATATAAAGGAGTGAAGATCATAAACAGTGCAACTAATTCAGCGTTCTTAAATTTAAGTTCTTTTACAATCAGGTAAGTAAAAAGTATGCTGAAGAAAGATAAGATTGCATTGCAAATCTTTACACCAATAAATCCAAAATGTGCGAAAGGACTGACCAATAAAACATAAACAGGCTTTGCCCAATGATGAAAAAATAATTCGGGATGCTGAGGGGCATATTTGGCGAATAAATAATGTTGTATACTATCACCTGCGTCTCCGGTTCCATTGAAGAAGCAAATTGTGAATATAGCTATGGCTGCATAAGCAAATAGCAGTGTGTATATGAAATTCTTTGTTGATGATTTAGCCAAGGAGCACAATTTCAAATGAGTTAGTATGTCACCAAATAAAAAAGACTGCAATGGGATTGCAGTCAAATTAATTTTTTATAGATAGATAAAGTAGAATTAAAGGGTGATAAAAATTTATTTCACAACTAATTTCACATCGTAAGCATTTAATCCTTTTGGACTTTGCTCAACATTGAAAGTAACCATATCGCTTTCTTTAACAGCGTCAACCAATCCATTTAGATGTACAAAAATACTTTCCTGAGTTTCCAAATCGCGGATAAATCCATAGCCTTTTGAGTCATTGAAAAAACTGATTACTCCTTTTCTGATAGAATCAGCAGGATCTTCAATCCCCTTTTTAGGAACGCTCGTTAATATATCTTCCACTTTAATCTTCGATTTCTTATCTGGATCCGGGGGAGTAGATGAAATTTGACCGTTTTCATCAACATAAGCAATCATATCATCTAAACTACTACCACTTTTCGAATTGGCTTTTCGCTCTTGTTTTTTTTGTTCTTTGTCTTTTTTATTCTTTGCTTTTTTCTTTTCTGCCTCTTTTTTATTCCATGTTTCTTGCGATCTGCCCATAATTTACGATAAGTTTTTATTTGTATTAAATTGTATATTTTGTTCCTTAATTTCTGTTCTGAAAGTTAATTATCAGTGCAAAACAATGGAAAATGCAAATATACAAAAATTCTGAACGAAACAGGCTTCTTTTGCTATTAATAAATAGATTTTTTTGGAATCAAATAAATTATTAATTTTGACGAAACAAAAATCCAAGCAAAATATAACATCAAAAGCGATGCATATCATTACATTAATAAGCGACTGGGGACTAAAAGACCATTATATTTCGGCTGTTAAAGGTGTGATTTACAAATTGCTTCCTGATGTCAATGTTGTAGACATCAGCCATGAAATCTCAAGATTTAATTTTGATGAAGCCGGTTTTGTGCTTAAAAATGCTTTCCCAAATTTTCCTGATGGAACGGTACATATTATAGGAGTAAACGAAATTGCCTCTAAAGACAATCCTCATCTTGCCATAAAATATCACAATCAGTTTTTTATTGGGGCAGACAATGGAATATTTCCGAAAATATTCGATAAAAAACCTGAAATTATTATTGAAATTCAAAAATATTCTGACACAAACTATTTCACTTTCCCTACCAGAGATATATTTGCTAAATGCGCCGTTCATCTTTCATTGGGAAAACCCATTGAAGAATTAGGTATTAAGCTCAGCAAAATGGAAAACTGGTTGTTTATTCATCCTCAGAATACTGAAGACTCCATAAATGGGACTGTGATTTATGTTGATAAATTCGAAAACTTAGTTACAAACATAAGCAGCGAACTTTTCCGCAAAGTAGCGAAAGGAAGAAAGCCATACATTTCGTTAAACTCTTATGATTTTTCTGAAATTCACAAAAGTTATTCTGATGTGGGAGTTGCCGATCCTGTTGCTTTGTTTGGCTCGCATGGATTTCTTGAAATTGCCTTATTCAATGCAAATGCATCTTCGCTTTTAGGCATTACGGTGGGGAATACTATTAGAATTGAATTCGAATAGCATTTTCAGATTGTACACCCTTATCAATATTGCCCGCAGTTTATATACCCAACAAAAAGTATATCAACAAAAAGTTTCTTCAAGTATTCCTGAAACCGCAATACTTCCACAAGAAAAATTGTTATTGAAAAGAATTCCCTCGTATGCTGTGCATATAGGTGGATACTTCGGAGAAGTACTTTGCACACTTTATGGAATTAAATTCGACAAAGAACTTCGACTCCGATTTGCTAGGTTTGCGGCGTGCACTCCCCTGTTTGATGGACTTTTCGACGATTTGAAGGGTGAACCTGGTCATTTGAAAACCTTGTTTGATGAATCTCAAAACAAATCCCCCAAAAACACAATCGAAGAAGTTTTCATTAAATTATCTTCGCCACTAAGCCCTGTGATGAGAAGCAATCCTTTCTTTAATGAAATGCTTGAGAAAATGTTTGAAGCTCAAAAAAGGAGTCTTCAGCAGAAAAGTCAGACATCTTCAATTGAGGAAATAAAAAATATTACCTTTGAGAAAGGAGGAACAGGTGCGTTACTATTTTTAAGCTTATTAGAATCGAAACCTGAAAAAGCATTGATAGAAGCAATTTATAAAGTGGGAGCCTGGGTTCAGGTTTGTGATGACGTTTTCGACATTGAACGAGACCGGCAGGAAGGAATTCGCACTTTGCCAATGATTTGGAATAATCCTAAGATCATTAAATCGAATATTATTCTTCTTCAGCAACAATCTTTTAATGCCATTATGCAAACTCAGTTTTCGTTGCTAAACAAAATCAAAACAGTTCGATTGTTGAACATTTATGCTCAAATGATGCACATTTTTATCCATAAAATAATACATCAAAACAAACATCTCGAAAAGGAGAATTACCCCTCTCCTATTGAAGTTCCGGATTTCAGAATGAATATAAAAGTTATTTTAAGTTTGTTGTTTCGCTAATAGATGACACGTATTCTTTCTGAAACTGCATTTTAACTGCCAAAGTGTCTTTTATTTATTTTTAATATGATTTCTTAATAATCAGCCTTATAAATAATTTTTCAACAGTATTAAAAGACATTTTAATCTGATATATCAGATAAAAACTG
Organism: Bacteroidota bacterium; assembly: GCA_037144095.1. GTDB lineage: Bacteria > Bacteroidota > Bacteroidia > Bacteroidales > CAIXTV01 > CAIXTV01. The sequence continues at coordinate 3,448 of JBAWXL010000093.1, read as the reverse complement.
CAAATTTGTCAGTTGACATATCATGGCACATATTTTGACTTAAAGGGGCTTCAACATAAAATTTAAAAATACTATGCAAACCGGAAAAATAAATGTACAAACTGAGAACATTTTCCCCATCATTAAAAAGTTCTTATATGCCGACCATGAAATCTTTCTTCGTGAATTGATTTCGAATGCAGTGGATGCAACGCAAAAATTAAAAACCCTAAGTTCACTTGGAAAATTCAGTGGTGAACTTGGAGATTTGACCATTGAAGTTAAACTCGACAAAGAAGCTAAAACACTGAGCGTGATAGACCGCGGCATTGGAATGTCGGGCGAAGAAGTTGAAAAATTCATCAATCAAATTGCATTTTCAGGAGCAGAAGAGTTCATTAAGAAGTATAAAACTGATGAGCATGCTATTATCGGACATTTTGGCTTAGGTTTCTATTCTTCATTTATGGTTTCTGAAAGAGTGGAAGTGTTTACAAAAACTTTTAAAAAAGGCGCCGGAACCAAAGCTGTTAAATGGGAATGCGATGGTAGCCCCGATTATACATTGGATGAATGCACTAAGGAAGACAGAGGCACTGAAATAGTTTTACATATTGCTGAAGATTCTGTTGAATTTCTGGAAGAATACAGGGTGCTCGATATACTTAAAAAATATTGCAAGTTCTTGCCGGTTGAAATCCGTTTTGGAACTGAGAAAGTGTATGAACCAGTGGAAGATGAAACGGATGAATCGAAAACAAAGGAAACAGAAAAACCACGAATCATCAATAACATTCGTCCGGCCTGGAAAATTGCTCCTTCTGAACTTACAGATGAAGATTACAAGAAATTCTATCACGAATTATATCCGATGTCGTTTGAGGAGCCACTGTTTAACATACATTTAAACGTTGATTATCCATTCAACTTAACCGGAATTCTGTATTTTCCTAAAGTGAAAAGTAATATCGAAGTTCAAAAGAATAAAATTCAGTTGTATTGCAATCAGGTGTTTATCACTGACTCTGTTGAAGGCATTGTTCCTGAATTTCTTACTCTTTTGCATGGGGTGATCGACTCGCCAGATATTCCGCTGAATGTTTCGAGAAGTTATTTACAAAGTGATTCGAATGTGAAGAAAATTTCGACTCATATTAGCAAGAAAGTTGCTGATAAACTGGAGGAATTGTTTAAAGAAAACCGTGAAGATTTTGAAAAGAAATGGGATGACATCAAAGTATTTATTCAGTATGGAATGCTAACAGACGATAAATTCTATGATAGAGCAGAAAAATTTACATTGCTTAAGAATACTGAAAATAAGTATTTTACCATTGAAGAATATAAGGAGCACATAAAAGCTCTTCAAACTGATAAAGGTGGGAAAGAGGTGATTTTATATTCCAATCATTTGGAAGATCAGCACAGTTATATCGCCGCAGCCCGCGAGAGAGGTTTTGATGTGCTGTTGATGGACAGTGTTTTAGACCCACATTTTATTAATTTGGTTGAACGGAAGCTCGAAAATGTTAGTTTCAAAAGAGTTGATGCCGAAATCATCGACAAACTAATTGAGAAAGAGGAAGCTCTTCCTTCGAAACTTACTGAAGACGAAAAGAATGTATTGAAACCTTTATTTGAGGCAGAAGCGAGTAAGGAAAAGTATACTGTAGCCTTTGAAAATCTGAGCGAAACCGAAATGCCGGTCTTAATCACTCAACCTGAGTTTATGCGTAGAATGAAAGACATGTCGGCAATGAGCGGTGGAGGCATGATGGGAATGCCTGACTATTATCAACTGGTGGTGAATGCCAATCATCCTATCGTAGTTTCCTTGCTGAAAACTGAAGATGAGGAGCAAAAAAAGACCTTAGTTAAGCAATTGATGGATATTGCATTACTATCTCAAAACTTATTGAAAGGAGTTGCTCTGACCGACTTTTTGAAACGAAGTGTGAAATTGATTCAGCAGGAAGAGCTGCCAAGTGGGAGCGAGAAAGCTTAATTTGATTTTGTAAATAAAGCAAAAATATCAATCGGCAGGCAGCAATCAACTGTCAACATAAGCGAGTTTTAAATGTTTGTTTTCTTGCAAATTGTTGGCTGTTGTCTGAAGACTGCCGGTTTTTATTTGCTCGTTTCTATTAATTCCCTTTTTTGATAATCATATCACAGTCTCAACTATTCTGAAGGTTTAGCACTTGTCTTTGAAAAGAGATTTTTAACAAAAAGTAGTTTCCACCGAAACTTCTTTTTGTTTTTGAAGTACTCTACCCATATCACCCAAAGCGAAAAAATCACCACATAGAAAAAGGGGCGAAAAACATAATCGTGTGCCCATTGAAATGAGGATGGAGAAAAACGAACGATTTCGGCAAGGCTTACAATTCGGAAGACATTGGTGAGAAAAACCAGCAACACTCCCATAGGTATATACCACAGCTTATGTTTCAAGGGACCAGGAAATACCAACATGAGCAAGGCAAATTGAATGAACTGTTTTAGCCCCGAGCAACCATACAAAACCTGAAGCCGGAAAACCCACTCTTGCCCATGTGCAGGATAATCAGGGTTTCTGATCATAAACTCATAGCCATTAACATCGAAAGGGATACACAAAATATGCTCCATCACCCATTTGCTTGTATTAAATAGCAAATCAACAAAAAACATGTGAGCTTGAGGGGGCAAAATTTGCCATCCAAACACGTAATAATGAAACTGATAGGCCCAAAGTCTGTATAAAAAATGGATAGTCAGCGTGATTACTACAAAAAGAATAACATCGCGAAGGGGTTTTATTTTAAGTTTATCTTCCAACAAAAGATATTGACGGCTAAAATAATTCATAGGTTTGTTATGCTAATTCTTTAGATAATTTGCTGATAAGCGAAATCATTAATTCCCTGCAAAAGTAAAACAAATAATAAACACTGACGATTTATTCTGTTTTGTCGTCTTGAAATTAATTTATACACTTATCCGAAACCCCTGTGAATTTGGCTATCCAGATGGATAAAGTTAAATTATGGCCGTGTGTGATTTTCTAACTTTACAAAATAAATTTCCTCTACTATGCAGTTCATTCTATTGATAAAGGATTTTTGCAGAAGCTACGGCTCCGGGTTGGCCCAAAACTCCCCTGTTGCTTTCGTAACGTCCCACAAAAAAAGCATACAAGACAGGATTTCCCTTAAAATCCACATCTGCAAAATTCACTGGAAGCAAACCTCTTTTGGCATTACCATAAAATCTAAAATCATTAATATTTTTCGGAGGTTCTTCTCCAACAAAGAGATACACCTTTGCAAACTTCATTCCCTCAGGTAATTTTTTACTTTTAGGAGCTTCTGGATTAATAATACAAACTTGCATTTCTCCCAACATATTTTTCTTTACAACGATTATAGGCTGCAACATTTCAGGAGTGTAATTTTTTTTCCTTCCACGTTTTTTAGCAAGTGGGGTG
>JBAWXL010000092.1:0-15297 GCA_037144095.1 Bacteroidota bacterium | reverse complement strand
AAGCCACAGATTCACTGATTATTATTCATAGTTGTATCTTTTGATTTATTTGAACCACAATAGGCACAATAGAAACATAGGTTTCACATAGATTTTAGATATTTCTTTTATGTGTATTTCTGTATACCTACTGATCCTATGTAGTTCGATTTAAAATTAAAGAACAATAAAGCCACAGATTCACTGATTATTATTCATAGTTGTATCTTTTGATTTATTTGAACTACAATAGGCACAATAGAAACACATATAACTGCACATAGAATAATTAAAATCAATCTGCAAATCTGTGGCAAATATTTTTCTTCTTGATTTTTACGCATCAAAGGAAATAATTCTATTTTGTAATCAAATAAACTTAAAAACATTCAAATGAAAAAAATTACTCTTTTATTAATCATTGTTCTGATTAGCAGTCTTTCGTATGCTCAAAAATGCGAATATAAAAACCAGGGCAGCAACAAAACCACCTTGTCGACAGCTCCTGATTTCACCATTACGACCACTGATGGAGTGGTAAGAAACCTATTTACAACCCTCAACAGCGGTAAAACTGTTTTTGTGGATTTGTTTTTTGTGGATTGTGGCTATTGCCAAACTTATGCGCCTATTATCGATCAGTCTTATGTTGCGCATGGCTCGGGAAGCGGAAATATTGTGTATTGGGGAATATCTGACCGCGATGCAGATGCTGCCGTAAATACCTATAAAACCACTTATGGGGTTAGCAATCCTTGTGCCGGAAGTGCCGGAGGTGGTGCCGCTGCACACGCTGCTTTTATTGCCGGACAAAACTTCACCGGCTGGCCCACTTATTCGGTGGTTTGCCCAAGCAAAAACCTCTATTTTGATGTAAACTATCCTCCTTCGGCAACGGGATTTGATACGTATTACTCAGGTTGTGGCGCTACCGACGTTGCCGAACTCAGCAGCAAAAATGCCATGATTGATGGTATCTTCCCGATGCCTGCCACCACCGAACTGAATTTATTGCTCCACATTAGCCAGAACAGTCAGAATTATGTAACCCTCAGCGATATGTTGGGACGACAAATAAAAAAGATTTCGCTTGAGCAATATGAAATCGGAAACCACACCGCAACCTTAGCTTTAGATGGCCTCGAAAGTGGCAGTTATGTTTTGGCTTTGTATTGCAATGGCGCAAAAACACAGTCGTTTCCGGTGGTGATTTCTAAATAGGGTCTGTTCAAACTATCAAATAAATTAGCAATAGCCGGCTGTCAGCCGCCGGCTAATTATCAGATGCAGCAAAGCCGAATTGTAATTTGGTTTTGCTGCATTTTGTTTTTTTATATAGGTGGATAAGGGGGGTGATGCTATTAGCTGCTTCTTTTCTTGGTATGTTAATATACTTGTCAATATATATCACTCCCTTTTATTTTTAAATCAGTCAATTCAATTAAATATTGTCCACACTTTTGAAAATTATTTTTCCTTGGCGACCACCTTTCAACTACATGATACTTGTTATTTTCAATTCCTTCAATTATCCAATAAGAACCATCGGAACCTAAATCTCCTTTTAAATTTGTCGACATATTCCAAAAGTCAGTTGATTGTAGCAATGAAATAAAATAATCCCATTCTTCTCTTGTTATTTGTTTGGAATTATTTACAGTTAATTCTCCTGGGTTGTTACCTCCTGTCCCACTCGATTGTTTCCAATATAGAGTATAATCATTGTTTGTTTTTTCAACCCTAATTGCAACAGGGTTATTAAATGATCTTAGCCAGGTAAATCGATAAATTGTTTTTTCAGTTTGATTAAATATTAAAGGTTCTTTTAATGCGAACAACTGTCGGGAATAAAAATCTAAAGCAGATGTAGTCATCCCAACTTGCCGGATAAGATCTAATGAATAGTCACTTTCCCAATTATTTTCAAGATCTAAAAAAGATGTCAACGGAAAATACCAAGTACCACTTTTAAGAATATTTAAGCTGTCTTTTAATATTTCGGGCTTTATACCTTTAAAAAATGAAATATAAATTGTGTCCATTAAAAAGGTAGAAGTTTGAATAATTGAATATTTAAGTGATACCAAAGTGGAGTTTTCAAGTTGAGTTGCTTTAACAAAATGAGAACGGCTTTTAAAAGCATAATCGTTTGTCTGTTTCTTATTGAATAAGGTATAATATGATGCCCCTAATAAATAATGTGCTTCAAAGTTGTTGCTGTCAAGTTTGATAGCGGTTTTTAGTTCTGCAAGTCGTGCAGTGTCAGAAAGGGAAAACTCTTGATACTGATACTTTGCACTTAACAGATATGGAAGAGGACTATTGGCGTTTTTACTTTTTAGTTTGGCAAATAAAATAGGAATAGAGTCAAGGTGTTTTGTGTAATTATAGGATTTTACCAAACAATATGTTGCAGTTTCATTGTATGGATCTAAACGATAAATATTGTCGGCTATTTTTCTTCTTTCTTTTAAGTCTTCAACAAATGTATTTTGAATGTCCATTTGAAGTGTTTTCAAATCTTGCCCAATTGCGTTCAATGCAAAAATTAAAAAGAATATTGTCAATAAATGTCGCGTGTTCGAGTTATATTGTTTACTCTGTTTTTTCATAGCTAAAAAATTTACTTTCAGTACTGTTTTTTAAAATGGTAACCAACTTCTTTATTGTCCCGATCTATTACCCAGAACTTCTGCCAATCCTTCTTATTAGATTAATTAATAACAAATTTCCTCAATTTTATATTTCAATTATCACCCACAAAGATATATTTTTTTATCCTAAACTGATTTTTCAATCAAATAACTCAATAATCCTCCTCTCCCCCAAAAACTCCTTCCCTCTACCCCCTTAATACGAAAACTGACAAAATGGCAGCTTTTTCGTGGGTTTTGGTCCTTTTAGCTCAAAAAATATTCACTTTCAGCCAATGTGTGAATCCGATATGGCAGAAAGTAAAATTCATGAAAGAAGATGAATTCATCTAATTTCATCAAAATAATTGTTTGAATTAGTTTGTAATCTAAATAATCAATTCAAATCCGTTTCTTAATCTCTTCAATTTTATGTTCCCTTTCGAAAGAAAAGGTTTTGTCGGTGCGGTTGCACAATTCATACAAGCACAAAGCACCCGCAAAATAATTGGCTGACGAAGCCTGAGTTGCCATCTCGCACAAAACATCTGCCAAAAGCTCGATGTTGGCAGCATTGAAGCCCCTGAATTGCGACATATATTGTGCAGTTTCGTTTTCCTGCAGGCTTAAAAACACCTCCAAATTGAAACCGGTTTCGTTCAGCAGTTGCGCTTTTGCTTCTTCAAATTGCCTTTCGAGTTGGAGGGCATAGCTCACTTCTTTGCCCCTTAGTTTGTCGAAAATCAGTTGCAAAAACAAGCCAATCTTCTCAATTTCGCGCATTAAAAAATCTTTCTGTTCCATACGTTTGGTGTTAAATTCGTGAATAGTTTTGCCTACAAATTAACCCCCAGAGTCCATCGCAAGGCAATATTATTGTCGAAGGTCATGTGCGAATAGGGACCCAGGCGATAGAATGCCCCGCAACCCAGCGAAGTGAGCGACGATTTATATAAATTAAGAATCATGATGCCGGCTTCGTAGTAGCCCAACACAGGGGCTTTTGGCGAAATATGCAAATCGAAATGCTTTTCCATATTTCCCAAATCGCCAAACAACACATTGCCACACAAGGCAGGCTCAGGCTCAAAACCTTTGCTGCGAAACAATAGTTTCCCGAAATTGTGGGTGAAAAACAAGGAAACATAGCGGTTCATCGCAAACTCGTTTATGCCCATCGTAGTGTAGCTTCGCGTGGCATAGATATACCAATCGTTGTTGCTGCCTCTGCCATTAAACAGGTTGCAATAGGGTAGTTTGCTGTCGGTGTAGCCGGCAAGGAGTTGAAAAGAAGTTTTACCTAAATATTTGATGTAAAACGATTTCTCAAGCTTAAGATCGATGCGGTTGAATTCGAAATCGCCATCGAGCACCCCCCGAAACCCCCTTGTAAGTTGAATCCAAAGGATGGGATAGTTGGTTTCTAATTGCATTTTATAGCCAATGTTTTGGATGTATTTTTCGTTATACGCATAGCGAAAACAGAGCCTAATTTCGGTGAAACGAAATTCGGGATGAGTTTGAAAAGTGGTATCCGAAATGAAATCTTTATAATGATAGGAATAGATTGGCGTTTTGTGATATTGCGAAAAATCGATATGCGTAGTGAGATAACGCAAGGATTTGAATTGAAACGAAACCGTTTTTTGTTCAATATTATCGAACAACTTCTGAAAAACCGTTCTGTAGAAATCGCTGCCTAAGCCCATTTTATCATCAAAGAAACTCACCGAGCCGGCTTCGGAAATATCTTTTGTATATTGCAATTTAAACGAAACATCGTGACGTTTATTCACTATGCAGGTGAACGAACCACCATACTTAAAGGCTTCATCGCTAAAGCCATAAGCCGCATAGCCCCCAATGCTGAACACACGCGAAACCTTATCGTTGGTGCTCAAACCCAAGCCCAGGCGAATGCCTTCGCGTTCGTTGGCATTCAAAATGCTGAATAAATCAATATCAATGGGTCCCCAGGGAAGTTTGCCCGAGAGGAGGTAGCGCAAACCTTGCATTTTTTTCTCCAAATTCAGCTCTTTGCTCAGACTATCAATGTAAACATAGGTGTTTTTTTCTTTTGCCGTGAGCGAATCTTTGCGGTATTTATTCCAAAATTCGTCCGACATATTAATGGCATCGGGGTCAATTTCTACATCAATATTGCTGAACTGCGAATTCTTTAGGGGAGGATCAATCGCTATATCCCTCAAATAGGTTCTGCCGGTGCCAATCACATGAAACCCATTGATGGAAGCATTATTAAAAGTAACATCCGTGTTCAACTGACTTGGAAACCATTGTTTTCCACTGACATATTCATATTGTTGTTGAATCTTTATTCCTATTCCACCTTTCTTTTTATAAGGTTCAGCCATCACGTTTTGCACCGCCCAATGGTTCGAATTGATATACATTGTCCCTTTTAAACCATCAAAATTCTTACTCTTAAAAGGCCGAAAAGAAATGATAAAAACAGTGTCTTTTCCGCTATAAGTGGTGTCTTGTATCATAAAAAGATACTTCGATGTGCTGCCCGAGCTAATCGGATTGATATAGTTTTCACCGGCAAGCGAAATCCATTCGTTATAAAACGAAAACGATTGAAAACTATTCATAATCAACACCAACAAGGGATCTTTAAAACCCGAAACGTTGCTGGCAATAATCTTCTCATAGTTTTTATCAGGATGAAGAAATTGTCGTTTGTTGATGCTTTCCATCAGAAAAAAGTATTTATTCTTCATGAATTTCAACACATTGACCACATTGGTATCATTTTCGTCGGGTTTTTTAATCGAATCGGAACCCACATCAGCCGTAAAACTCATTTTATTATAAGAAGTATAGGCAAAGGAATGCATCTTCTCAGGATTATTCAAATTGCTGTTTTTGAAAACACTATCTATAATACGATGGGCCGGATTTACACCCGGAAATATCTCCACCTCTTTCAATTCAAGCTTCTTTTTAATCATTTCAATTTTTAGATTCCGGCTTTGATTATACACTGCATAAGTTAAAGATTCGTAGCCGATATAGCTAAACTTAAGAAACTCAATTTGACCCTTAAAATGAACCGTAAATTTGCCATCAATATCGGCAGTGGCTCCCTGAAAAGTATTATTAATGGTGATATTGACAAAAGCCAAAGGTTCCCTCGTAAGCGAATCGATGACCTTGCCACTTACGGTTTGTTCCTGCGCCAACAAAGGAAACGAAGACAATAGAAAACAAATAAAAAGGAATAAAAAGCGGTTTTTCAAGACATAAATATTTTAGGCAAATATATATCTTATCAATTAATTCTTTTAGTTTTTCAGATGATTGCTGCAAATTTAATCAAAATCATCAGCTCTTTATTGCCTTCATTCTCTATCAATTTCGAATATAAATCCTTTGGTATCGAAAAATATTTGTAATTTTACTTCAACACAAATTTAATTTTTATGACAACATATTCTATCTCAGGAAACATAATAGATGTAGTTAATAAGATGATTTTCAAAGGAAAAATTACGGTTGAAAATGGAATCATTAAAGAAATAACTGCCGACGAAACGGCTCCCGAACACTATATTCTTCCCGGATTAATTGATTCGCATGTGCATATCGAAAGCTCGATGCTAATTCCTTCCGAATTTGCACGATTAGCGGTTGTGCATGGCACCACTGCCACCGTTTCCGACCCTCATGAAATAGCAAATGTGTTGGGATTGGCAGGAGTGAAATTTATGATTGAAAATAGCAAGAAAACCCCTTTTAAAATATTCTTTGGCGCTCCCTCTTGTGTTCCGGCAACACCTTTCGAAACTTCAGGCGCCGTCTTCAACGAAGCTGAAACGGAGGAATTGCTTAAAAGTCAGGATATTTTTTATTTGTCTGAAATGATGAACTTCCCCGGGGTTATTTATGATGATATTTCGGTGAAAAACAAACTCGATTTGGCAAAGAAATATCATAAACCTGTGGATGGTCATGCTCCTGGAATAACCGGTACGTCAGCAGAAAAATATGCAAAGGCAGGCATCACCACCGATCATGAATGTTTTAATTTGGAAGAAGCGCTTGAAAAAGCACGATTAGGTATTAAAATTCAAATCAGGGAAGGAAGTGCAGCCAAAAACTTTGATGCACTTTGCGAAATTATCCGCCTAATGCCCGACGATGTGATGCTATGCACAGACGATAAACATGCCGATGATTTGGTGAAAGGGCATATCAATTTGCTTGTCAAAAAAGCAATCGCTAAGGGTTTCGATCTAATGGATGTAATCAGAGCTTGCACCTATATTCCTGCAAAACACTATAACTTGCCGGTTGGTTTGCTTCAAAAAGGAGATGCAGCCGACTTCATTTTAGTTGACAATCTTTCCGATTTTAATGTAATGGCAACTTATATCGACGGAGAAAAAGTTGCCGAAAATGCAACTTGTCTTATAAAAAGTGTTGTTGAATTTACACCCAATATTTTTGTGGCAAAAGAAATTTCCGCAAAAGATATTAAAGTGGAAGCTGTTTCAAACAAAATGCAAGTGATAGGTGCCATCGAAGGTCAGTTGATTACACAAAAATTAATTGTAGAACCTAAGGTTGAAGAAGGTTTAGTTGTTTGCGATACCGAAAAAGATATTTTAAAACTGGTTGTATTGAATCGCTATCAGCAACAAAAGCCTGCAATTGGATTCATTCAGGGCTTTGCATTTAAAAAAGGCGCCATTGCCTCCACAGTTGCTCACGATAGTCATAATATTATTGCCGTGGGGACTTCTGATGACGAAATTGCAAGGGCAATTAATTTAATTGTAAAAAGCCATGGAGGCATTTCGCTGGTTGAGGGGAATGATGAAATGGTTTTACCTTTACCGGTAGCTGGATTGATGTCGGTTGAAGATGGCTATAAAGTTGCCGCTATGTATGAGAAAATCAATTCAAAAACGATTGCCCTCGGTACACTTATGAACGCCCCCTACATGACGCTTTCGTTTATGGCTTTACTGGTGATTCCAGAGTTAAAACTCAGCGATAAAGGCTTGTTCGATGGAAACACTTTTTCGTTTACTAATATATTTCTTTAGTCGATTAGCTAAGGTTCAATAAATTATTGTAGTTTTACACCCATGAAAATTTTACGTTACATATTATTCCCTTTTTCCATATTGTATGGCCTACTGATGTGGATTAGAAACCAATTATATAATTGGGGAATAATAAAACAGACGAGTTTCGATATCCCGATTATTTGCGTTGGAAACCTTTCAACCGGAGGAACAGGGAAAACTCCCCATGTCGAATATCTCATTCGTTTACTGCGAAATAACTTTCGTCTTGCAACGCTAAGTAGAGGATATGGACGTAAAACCAAGGGCTTTGTTTTAGCAACCCAAGCCGACGATAGTTATGCCATTGGTGACGAAAGCAAACAGTATCTATCTAAATTTGATACCGTTTCAGTTGCCGTTTGTGAGAGTAGGGTTGCAGGAGTTCGTAAGCTATTGAACTTAATTTTCGATCTCGAATGTATTGTTTTGGATGATGGATTTCAGCATCGTTCCATGAAACCCGGACTATCTATCCTTTTGACAGACTATTACAGTCTTTATGCAAACGATTTCGTCCTCCCTACCGGCAATTTGCGCGAATTCAGAATGGGTGCTCATAGGGCAAACATTATTGTAGTAACAAAAACGCCTAAAGTGTTATCGCCCATCACCTGCCGAAGCATCGAAGAACAACTCAAAATAAGTCCCAATCAGAAGTTATATTTCTCATATTTAAAATATGGTTTGCCCGTTCCGCTTACGGATGCTGCCATCGACAAGCCTATTGACAATGTTTCTTCGATATTACTTTTCGCAGGAATTGCCAATGTTTATCCGCTCGAAGCCCATCTGAAACACCAGAGCAACGAGGTGATTGTAATGAAATTCAGCGACCATCACGACTTCACAAAGGAAGATATTGGGAAAGTGAAATCCACATTTCTGAACATTTATACAAAAAACAAAGTATTGATGACCACCGAAAAAGATTATATGCGCCTGCAAGCTTCGAAACTCATCGAAATATTAAACGATGTGCCCCTATATTTCGTTCCCGTACAAGTTGAATTTCACAAAGAAAATAAAGATAAGTTTAACAAACAAATACTCGAATATGTTAGCAAAAATTAAAGAAACTATTGATTACATTTTTAGTAAAACCGATGCCCGTCCACGCGTAGGCGTTATACTGGGAACTGGTTTGGGAGGATTGACCGACGAAATACGGATAATTGACACCATAAGTTATTCCGATATTCCTCATTTTCCTGTTTCCACAGTGGAAGGACATAAGGGGAATATGATATTTGGCACCTTAGGCGAGCAACCCATTGTGGCAATGCAGGGTCGTTTTCATTTTTATGAAGGCTACAACATGGCAGAAGTCACCTATCCAATCCGTGTAATGAAATATCTTGGAGTCGAATTGCTGATTTTATCCAATGCCAGTGGTGGCTTAAATCCGGCATTTGAAGTGGGCGATCTGATGCTGATTACCGACCATATCAACCTGATGCCCAATCCGCTGATTGGTAGAAACGACGATGCATTAGGCCCTCGTTTTCCCGATATGAGCGAAGCTTATAGCAAAGATATTCTTGAGAGAGTGAAAAAAATTGCCTTTGCACATAAAATTAGTTTCCAAACAGGAGTGTATGCCGGAGTTACCGGTCCCACATTCGAAACCAAAGCCGAATATAAATACATTCATATCATAGGAGCCGATGCTGTGGGCATGTCGACCGTTCCTGAAGTGATTGTAGCCAGACACATGGGCATGACCTGCTTTGCTTTTTCAGTAATATCCGATTTGGGAGTGGAAGGAAAGATTGTTGAAATCACCCATCAGCAAGTGATACAAGCCGCAAGTGCCGTTGAACCCCGAATGACGACTATCATAAAAGAATTATTGAAGGATTTGTAACAAAAGCCAATTATTAATTTATAATTCTTCAATATTAATTACTTTTGCAGCCTCAAGGGATGTTAGTTCAGTTGGTTTAGAGCGCATGCTTGACAGGCATGAGGTCACTGGTTCGAATCCAGTACATCCCACCAAGATAATCAATCACTTACAAATGTTTCTGTAAGTGATTTTTTTATTATGTGACCATAAATGTAACCATAATAAAATGGAAATAATAGGTTTTGAATCAGATTATTCTGCATATTAATTTTTATTTTTAATTATTTACTGGAAATTTGAGAAAATTGATTGCTTTTATACACAAATGATCAATTGCATCTAAATAAAATATTTTTTTTATTTTTACAATCTAAAATCAAATTAATCTTTAAAATCAGTAATCATGAAAAAGTTGTTTTTAATTATCGCTGGGTTGGCTTTGCTGTCACCAGATTTGCAATCGCAAACCATAACGGATTATGATGGAAATATTTATAATACCGTAACGATTGGTAATCAGGTTTGGATGAAAGAAAACCTGAAAGTTACCCGTTATCTTAATGGAGTATTAATTCCGAATATTGTTGATAATACGCAGTGGTCGAATGTAACAACAGGTGCATATTGTTATTCCGAAAATAATGCCATCACTGCAGCTACTTATGGCTATTTATACAATTGGTTCACCATAAATGACACTCAGAAAGTATGTCCAACAGGATGGCATATCCCAACTGATGTTGAATGGACTAATTTAGGAAACATATTAGGTGGAGATGCTATTGCCGGAGGGAAGATGAAGGAAACCGGAACCACTCATTGGCTCACGCCCAATACAGGAGCTACGAATGAAAGTAATTTCACTGCCTTACCGGGAGGAAGTCGTTACGATTGGGGCGGATTTGGAGCAGTTGGTGGCAATGCAAACTTTTGGAGTTCAACAGAATTGGATACAACTTATGCACATTATAGAGGACTGATTTACGATTATCCATTACTAAGCAGCGCAAGCGATTACAAAAGAAAAGGGTTCTCGGTGCGATGCTTAAAAGATGTTTCAACTCAGATAAATGAAAATCTAAATGAAAGTCCTACTGAAATTTATCCAAATCCTGCTCATCAAAATATATTTATAAACTCTAAGGAAGCACATACAACTCATTTTTATCTCTATAATGTGCTTGGAAAATTGTTAATTCAAAACGATTTAAAGCCTGGGAAAAACGAAATTAATCTCGCTGATTTTCCAAGTGGAGTATTTGTAATCATGATTCAATCTGAATTGAAAACACAGTCCTTCAAGCTAATTAAAAATTAATTCGTCTTAAAACCCATTCAAAAGTACAAAAAAATGATTCGGAAGATATTTATTATTTCTCTTGTTTATAAAAAATATCCGTATTGGACCTAAGTGGGAATTCCATTTCAAGGCCTAATAACTTATGCCCCTTCATGAGGTCTCAACATCCCTTGATAACATTATAAAATTCAGCATTTTAATACTTTGTTTTTGTTCGATTAACTCATTCTCATAATTTTTAAAGCAAGTGCGAAAATCTCTCGCGTTCAATTTAGAGTTTCTCGTGTTCAGTTTAGAGCTTCTCGCGTTCAATTTATAACTTCTAAAGTCGACTTTAGAGCTTCTAAAGCTGACTTTAAAGTCTCTCACGCTCACTTTAGAGCTTCTAAAGCTGACTTTATAACTCCTCGCGTTCACTTTAGAGTCTCTCACGCTCAATTGTAATGCGCTCAATCTAACATAACACATCTTAAAGAAGGCCTGCCGCAACAGAATAAAAAACGTGTCAGGATTCTCATTCACACATAAATTCAATCGATTAGTTACATGGTTAATTTGAAACTTGGAATTTGGGTCTTTTCCACTAAATGCTTAAAAGTCTAATAGTCTAAATAGCTAAAAAACGATTTTCTCAATATTTTCTGTCTCTGCTTTATATTTTTCCTAATTTTGTGTTCTAAAAAATCAATATCATTTTTGCAAACACTAGCCTTTCATCCAAACCTTGCTTTTCATCCTGTTTTATTACTTATTAAATCATTCGAACCGGTCTATTTATTAGGATTTCTTGGGGTGATTTTCTTATTATTACTTTCAGCAATGTTTTCAGGTTCCGAAACAGCTTACTTTTCACTTAGTCCTACCCAAAAGCTCGAAATTCATAAAAAAAAGAAATCTTCTGCACGCATTGCCGAAGAATTACTAGACAAACCCAAACATCTGCTGGCAACCCTACTTATTTCAAATAATTTTATCAACATTGCCATCGTTCTTCTTTCTACATGGCTTTCGAATAAGATTTTTGATTTCTCTTCCATCGAGTGGTTGGGCATTATTTTCAAAATCATTGTCATCACCGGAATGATACTTCTTTTAGGTGAAATCCTCCCAAAAGTATATGCTTCATATAATCCTCTCCGTATCGTATTGTTGGCTGCTTTGCCCCTCAAACTCCTCAATCGCTTGTGCTCTCCTTTGAGTTTCGTTTTAATTCGATCCACCAGACTGATAGAAAACCGTATGGACCACCTGAAAAAAGACATGGATATTAGCGAACTTTCCGAAGCCATCGATATTACTTCAAAACACTTGCCGGCTAACGACGATAAACGAATATTGAAAGGCATTGTAAAATTTGGCGCCCACGATGTTAAAGAAATTATGAAACCCCGTGTGTATGTTACTGCCCTCGGCGATCAGCTTTCATTCAAAGAAGTGCTCGACCTGGTTATTGATTCTGGCTATTCGCGAATTCCGGTTTATTCAGATACCTTTGATAATATCAGGGGTTTGTTTTACATAAAAGACCTTTTGCCCTACCTTGACGAAAACGATGGATTTGTTTGGCAAAACTTAATTCGCCCCGCATTTTTTGTTCCCGAAAATAAAAAATTAAACGATTTATTAATTGATTTTCAGAAAAAGAAGATTCATCTTGCCATTGTGGTGGATGAATATGGGGGCGCCTCAGGTATTGTTACATTAGAAGATATTATGGAAGAAATTGTGGGTGAAATCAACGATGAATTCGACACCGACAACGAACTTCCATTTTATTTAAAAACCGACGAAAACAACTATATTTTTGAAGGCAGAACCTCCTTAAATGATTTTTGTAAAATCACAGGCTCAAATATTTCTCTTTTCGATACCGTTAAAGGAGAATCAGAAACTTTAGCAGGATTAATACTCGAATTTGAAGGAAATATTCCCGAGAAAAACAAACACATTCGGTTTCAGCATTTCGATTTCAGTGTAATTTCGAGCGATAAACGCAGGATAAAACGAATTAAAGTACATATTTTTACCCCAAATAAAGATGAAAATCAGTAAACAAGTTTTGTATATATGCATATTGCTTTTTGCTTGTTCGTGCAGCGAGGATGAAGTAACTATTCCCAAGCCTAAGGGATATTATAGGATTGATCTTCCCAAGAAAGAATACATAACTTTCGATTCCTTCCCTGCTTTTAAATTTCAATATCCGGTATACGCTAAGGTGGTGCCGGTGAAACCAGAAAAAAAAGGTTCATTTGGATTTAATATTGAATTCCATTCTTTCAATGGAACCATTTACATGACCTATTTCCCGGTTCAGAAAAATTTAAAACAACTGTTGGACGATCAGCATGAATATGTCAATAAGCATCTTACCAAAGCAACCGATGTTCGCGAAAACCGCTACACTCGTCCCGGAAGTTCCACTTATGCTGTTTCTTTCGACATAAAAGGCTCTACCGTGGCATCGCCGGTTCAGTTTTATATTACCGATAGCACACGGAATTTCCTTAGAGGTTCATTGTATTTCAACAATACACCCAATAACGATTCTTTATCTCCAGTAATTGATTATCTCCGCAAAGATATCGACCAACTCATCAATACGCTAGAGTGGAAATAGTGCTGTGATATAGAGCAGGATTATAAAAATTAGTCGGCAGTCAGCAGTCGGCAAAAGGGAAACTCAATTGCATATTGCCGACTGCGGACTGCCGACTTTTTCCTTTATTAATGCTAATTCGACGAACGTATCGCTTCCACGGGACTTAAACGTGAAGCCATCCATGCAGGTATAAATCCTGAAACTAAACCTATAAGAAAGGAAACTGTTATACCTAACATTATATTTCCCATTGTTAAAGTCAAATTCATATCGAAAGCGGCCGAAATCAGCAGGGTGCCCAAGTAGATGATAAGCAAGCCAAACACTCCTCCTATGAGTGATAAAAATATCGATTCGAATAAAAACTGAAGAAGAATAAAATAATTTTTAGCACCTAAAGATTTCTGAATACCTATTATATGTGTCCGCTCTTTCACCGAAACAAACATAATATTGGCTATTCCAAAACCTCCAACCAGCAGAGAAAATCCACCAATAATCCAACCAGCCAAGGAAATAATCTTAAACAGCCCATCAAAACCCTTTGTTAATAAACTGGTTTGGTTAATCGCAAAATTATCTTCAGCTGCCGGCTTCAATTTTCTGACCGAACGCATAATACCTGTGAGTTCATCAATTAATTCTTCATTGCTAACCCCTTTTCGGGCTTTCACCGCAATAGTAGAACCAATTTCATCAACATCCACCTGATTGCTAAAAAATCCAAAAGGAATAAAAGCTTGCATGTCGGCACTGGGACCGAAAGCATCATCTCCTTGCTTTTTTAACACTCCTATTACTTCAAGTTTTTTACCGAAGACCGTAACTTCTTTCCCTAAAGGATCAGAGTTGTTAAATAAATTCCTTGATATTTCATTGCCAATTACAATATAGTTTTTCCCGGCAAGAGCTTCAGAATGCGAAAAAAATCTTCCCTGAGCAACATCCACACTCATCACTCGGTCGTAATCTTCAGAAACGCCTAAAATTTGAGTGTTTTCAATGCTATTATCTTCAAATTTAATAAGTTTATTTAATTGAACTCTAAATGTTGCTGCCTCAAGTAGCGAGGAACGTTTTTGAATTTCTTGTAATTCTGACATTTTAGTTTCAGGACGATTCAAATATTTCCACCAGGGATAATCAGAGCCAAACGACCAGGGCCATTTCTCAACAAATATTACATCATCACCCAATGTGGCAATGCTTTCGCGAATCTTTATTTCAAGAGAATCAACAATAGTAAATACCGATATAATCGCAAAAATTCCAATTGTAATCCCCGATAGGGTCAAAATTGTGCGAAGTTTATTAACTACAATAGCCTGAAGTGCCATCAAATAGCTTTCACGGAATAATTTCAGAAACAATATCATTTGAGTTTGCTTTAAACTGTAAAAGTACATTTTTTCTTAAAGTCAACAGAAAAAATTGTCAATTCGAATTAAATTATTAAAATTGCACTTCGGAAATTACTTGTGAAAACATTAAACCAATCATCAAATAAGGAATCAGATGAAAAAGATTAAAAGTGCACTAATATCAGTATATAATAAAGAAAACCTCGGTGAAGTATTACAGTTGTTGCACAAACTTGGAGTTAAAATATATTCAACCGGAGGAACTTACGATTTTATTATTTCGCAAGGAATTGAAGCCCAAACGGTAGAATCGCTGACCGGCTATCCTTCTATTTTAGGGGGAAGAGTGAAAACCTTACATCCTAAAGTTTTTGGGGGCATACTTGCACGTAGAGACAGTTTGTCGGATGTCGACCAAATGGAGACCTATGAAATTCCTTCCATCGATTTGGTGATAGTGGATTTGTATCCTTTTGA
>JBAWXL010000091.1:0-15385 GCA_037144095.1 Bacteroidota bacterium | reverse complement strand
TGCAGCTAGCGGTGTGTAACTGTATGATTGTGCTCCATTGTCAGAACCAAGTGAAGTTCCGGTATTAGTAGCCGGAACTGTATTACTGTACCATTGATAAGTAATATTTGTTCCTGTAGCCGTAACTGTCATTGGAGTAAATACCCCATTAATACATTGTGTTTGTGTACCCGGATTATCTATAGTTGGAGTAGCACAGGGAGCTGTACCCACATCAACCATATCCTGGTCAGTACAAAATTGTTTAAAGGTTATATCGTCAAGAGCAAAATCATTTCCAAATACAGCAGTATTTTGATTTACCACACAAATATTAGCTGAGGTTACCAGACCTGAATTCCATGTCTGGTAGAATTCATGCCAATCGCAAGTTGTTGCTGGTGAAATATCCGGACTTCCCAAATTGATACCATTGATACTAAATTGCAAAATTGGAGGGCTTACTGACGAAACAGGTGTAACCCATGCAGAAAATGCATAATCTGTTCCCGTTTGAACAGTAACAGTTTGACACCATATATTTGTATTTGTTGTTCCGGAACCATTTATTATCATCATTTTTCCGGAACCGGAAGTATGGTCGGTACAAGAGGGAAATAAATCATGATAAGTTGTAGGATTTTTACCAACGGTATATTTACCTTCAGGATATAAACACTGACCATCAAGACAATCTACAAATCCATAAGCTGAAGTAAATCCTGTGTTTCCTGATTCAAAATCTCCATTGGTTATTAAATTATTGCCTGATTCAGTGTATCCTGTTACCGAATAAGTTGTCAACCCTCCAACAGTAACTGTTGGATTAGCAATTCGGGGATTACTTAAACCCGCTGTTGGGGTCCAGCTATATAAATCAGCACCAGAGGCATTCAACTGACCAGAAAGGGCTTGAATATCAGGCCCAGCATTTACCGGACAAGTTGGCATTGTGGTTGTAAAACTAACTTCTGTTCCATAAGTTGTGGTACAACCATTGGTTGCGTATGCTCGGGCATAATAAGTTTGACCGGGACTTAATCCTGTAAGCGTTTTAGTAAATGGTCCAATGGGAAACGAACCGACATCATATACTATACTATTGTTAGTAATATTTGGCGCTGTTAATGTATTATAACAAACTCCCCTGACTGTTGGGTAGCCTCCCCAGCCGACAGATGTTATATTACAATTGATATTTGCAGTATATTTCATTACATTGGTGGCTGTGGTTGCTGCCAAAACAGGAATACCAAGAATCGAGGTTGTAAAGTTTGAGGTATTGTTTGCATTATATCTCAAAAAACTGGCAATATTGCTACCATTATAATTTCCCGTTTTATCATACAAAGTTGTAATAGTTGTATTATCGCCACCTGCTACACCCTGATCGAAATTATAATAAGCCAATAACCCAGTTTCACTTCCGGCTAAGGGATTCACCATGTCTGATTGTATTTGAACCTGAGTTCGGGCAACATTCCATATAGAAACTTCATCCATCAGCCCAGTAAAAGTATTTTCACCCGACCAGTTGCTATGACCTAAATAGCATAACGTTCTGTTGATATTATTAACTGTTACACCGGTTTTTGAACCAGCAAGCACTCCGTTTATATACAAATAGGTAGTGCCACCATTTGCAACTGCGGCAATGTGCATGTATTGTCCTGTCGTGATAACATTGCTTACGGATAAACTTTGACCTGTAGCGCCATAATAAACATCAAATTGCAAATTTTGAGAGTTTGGAGGACGTGCTACAAGTATATTATTGCTTGCTGTTCCGTTTCCAAAATCAAAGAAACGCTCCCAATTACTATTTGCATTTTGACCAGCATAATTTAAAGCACCCCAGTTTATCCATCCTTCGACAGTAAAATTTGATGAATTAAGATTAATAGCCGGTAAGTTTACCCAATCAGCTCCTCCATCAAAAGCTAATGCATTGCCTGAGCAGCTCGCTGAATATGGAACAGTAACATTTACAGTAGCTGATAAACTGGATGAAGGGTCGTTAGCCATTCCACCAAATTCGATTATATAATTATCTATAGAAGAAGCGGGCGCATCATCCCATTGGTATGAATAAGATGCCCAGAAATGGGCACAAAAACCGGAAGAGTAGGCATCTGGTTGGTTGCTTGCCCAATTAGTATATGCACCATTAAAAGGCGTGCTATACTGCGAAAATTGTGTTCCGCTTTCAGTACCGGATATCCATTTCCACACTCCTACAGTTGCATCACTAGCTCCCATCCAAGCATCACCTATAAGTATTGAATTAATTACAGCGGTTTCAAAAGCTGAAGTAACTGTTACTAAATAACCTTGCCTACCGTAATAATAACGTGAAGCTGCATCTGATTGTGCTTGAGGGTTAGTATAATTCCCCGAAATAAATTGATAGAAATGTCCGTTTTGATAATCAAAACGTGCAGTTCCCAAACTAATAGCAATATTACGTGTGGTATTGTTTGGCGAATTAGACAGGTTTTTATATGTAATTAGACGTAACACTGTCTGATAATTAGCCGCTGTTGTACTCCCTGTTAATGCTAATATACCGGTTGTAGCATTAAAAGAATACGTTATACCCAAAGTAGTACCACTGGTATTGCCATCAATACCAAGTTGATCCTGTCCAGTGATATAATTTGTAATCTGAACATTTGCCCCATCTACCGGAGTGCTTCCTGTTATTGTTGCATCGGTAGCTACATAAGCTGCCTGATTAACGCTCGACACTGTCCCACCTGAAGTTGCCGTAAGTCCTATGGGTAAATATGATTGAACTGTTACAGCCTGAGGATCTGACATGCAGTTGTTTCCATCTTTGACAATAATATTATACGTTCCCGGTGAAAGCGTAGTGAATGTATTAGACGATTGATAATTGCTTCCGTTATCTTTGGAATAAGTATAAGTTCCATTGCCTCCTGAAGCACTAACAGTGATTGTCCCTGTACAGCCAGAACTACAGGCAGGGTTTGTAACAGAAGTTGTGAATGTAATTGCAGCAGCTTGGGTTATTGTAACAGCATATTCCTGACTGGCAGTTGAGGTATGAGCTTTTGCAGTATAAGTACCTGCTGAAAGACCAGTGGCTGTCAGATTTGTAGTAATTAAAGTATTTCCCTGATACCAACCATCAAAAGTTCCACCAACTCCTGAAATAAGGCTTGCCGTTGCACTACCGGTGCTTCCACCATAACAGTTTACATTAGTTTGAGAGAAAGTATTAAAAATGGATTCCTGAAATGAATAAGAAGTAGTACAAAATTGTTGCAGATTATAAGCAGCGCCAGTGCCACCAGTCATTCCCCAATAAACATTGGGATTGCCTGAAAAATAATTTGCTACAAAGTCATTGGTTATTGATATAATTTGGGTTCCTGCCCAATAAACTTTAAAGTTTTTATTTGTATGATCCCAGGTAACACGCGTTGAGTGCCAGTTTCCATCTTCAATGTTGGATAAGGTATAGTAGCCCAGCGTGTAATTATTATCTGTATTTCCGTTGGGTTGAATAGAGACATGGTCGGCAGACGGATCGGAGGAATTCTGATAAGTATCATACTCTACAGCAATAGATGGTGTAATTCCCGCATAGCCCAATCCCCCTCCTGAAGCGCCTAAGTTGGTTGCAAGAGGTTGAAGAACGAAGGCAATACCATCTGCTCCGCCATCACTACTTCCTAAATAAACATTCAGTGTTATATCGAAATCATACGCTAAAGACATTTTATGAGGATACCAAACAGAACCTGCCTGCCATCCTGTATTGGGTGTAAGTGTAAAACAGTTTCCCCCATTCGCATAAGCATTTCCATTTATTGCATAAGCATTGCTGTTAGGATTAACCGTTAGTGCAAATGTAGATGAATAAACTCCACTGCAAATACCGTTTTGTATATAAGCTCTGTAATACCAGGTTCCGGAAGAGGTAGGAAATTCGGAATAGGTGGCACTAGTGTTCGAAATAGTTGTCCAGGTTCCGCTAGTGCTGTTTAATTGTTTTTCCCATCTGATAATGCTTCCTGTATATCCAGATAATGTCATTGTTCCGCTTGATGCGCCATAGAGTATTGGTGTGGTTCCGCTGATAGTGCCTCCAACTGAAACTGGAACAACTGTAAATGCGCCGGATGTTGAACTGGTTTTGTAAACGTTATCGCATCCGTGAACAACGCAATAATAATAAAGTGTTCCTGCCGTGCTTGCTTGCGGATAATAAGTGCTGGTTTGAGCGCCGTTAGCCGAACCCAAAGAGGTTCCACTTCCATACGGACTGGTCATTGAATACCATTGATAATACAAATTGGTACCTATTGCTGTAACACTTATCGGACTAAAAGAACTGCCATAACACACTGTTTGTGCTCCTGTTGATTGACTGTTAATTGCTGTTGATGCACAAAACGAGGCTGACTGAATTGTAACTTTTTGAAGATTATAAGCTAAACCTGTAGCTGCTGTAAAACCCCAATATACTTTTGGGTTTCCCGAAAAATAAGTTGATACCAAATCATTAGTATAAGTAATTCTTTGGACACCATCCCAATAAACCGCAAGAGTATGCGAACTATGATTCCAGGTAAATCGGGCCGTATGCCAATTGCCATCTGCTAAATAACCACCGGGAGTGAAACCGCCTTTACTTCCTGAATTGGTATTGGTATTACCATTAGTCTGAATGGAAATGTGGTTATTGTTTGGATCATTCGGGTTTAAATAGGTATCAAATTCAACCTCCACAGATGGAGATATTCCCTGATATCCCATTCCACCCCCCACCGAGCCAAGTCCTGTGCTTAAAGGTTGCATAACAAATGCAATACCATCAGCACCGGTATTGGTGTGATTGGTACCTAAATACAATTGAGCTGTAATATCAAAATCAGCGTTTAAGGTCATGTAATTTTGATACCAAACAGAGCCATTTTGCCATGCACCGTTACTGGTCAACTGATAAGTTGTACCTCCAGCATTATAGGCGTTTCCGTTAGTAACATACTGCGCTTTTAAGCTTTCATTTCCTACAACCAATAGGAAAAAGATAATCATTAATTTGAAAAAAGTAGATAGTTTTTTCATGATAAATAAGTTTAATTTTTCCTACTCTAATTGGCTTTTCGGATAACGCCTCCCAACAATTGCCCGGCTGGGAACAAGCTTATTTTTTACGTTAGTTTTCTATTCTAACATTTATTTTTAAATGGTATAGGCAAGCTCAACTTCATGTTGTGGTCGAACTTGCCAAAACCATTTTTCTATTTACAATAAGCTAATCATCCAAAAACCTAAAAGCCTTATAGTCTAAAGGTTAAAAGTCTATTAGCCTATTGAATTATTTTTCCTCCAAACGGTTCAGAAGCAGGCGAATCGCCACCTGTGTTATGAGCCGTAACTTTTGCCCACATAACTTTACCTAAATATGCATCAGGCACCAAAAAATCAAATTTTATTTTTGTAAAAACAGGTTTTGGTTTAGTAACCATAATATATTTGCTGGCATCCATTGGGTCGTCTATGGTGATTTCTACTGTAAAATTATCAGCATCAGCCACAGTATTAAAACTAATTACGCATTGTTTTGGGTAGTCGCCCTGCATCATTTTGCAATTTTCAGGTTTTGCAGGAGCTTTCCTGTCGTGAGCTTCATCACTTGAAACTAAAAATCCGGCTTTTGCCCATTTTTCAGCATCCCCAGGGTATTTTTTCATATAGGCTACAGCCGTTTCATTATAATAATTGCATCCGTCAACATTACCCTCATGCACTTTTGCAGTAGCAGCTATTTCAGCATCTTTTTTAATTCCCTGATCTAAAATGGATGCATCAATGGTTGCGGCATTAGCTACATTTTGTTCTCCCATTGCTTTTATTGCCAGATCGGTATCATCACTCAGATTGGTTCCAACCTTTTCAATTTGTAACTTATTGTTGGAAGCATTATCCTGAGACTTTAAAGTTATTATTTTTTGTTCTTTTTTATAAGACATTGTATTATTTTTAAATTGTTTGTATATTAAATTAATGTCCCTGTCGCAAGCAAACAGGGTATGGCGGGAATTATTTCTTTTTCGTCACAAGCAGCGAGGAATAATGCCCACTGAGATTCAAGATGATTTTTCGAGCTTAGTTTTGGGCTAAAATCAAGCCCACAGGTTTGGGTCCGGCATTAGAAAAGCGCCAGTATAATCGTAAACTTTTTAAAGCATATCTTATTAATAATGAAGGACAAACTAATAAGTAGAGCAGATGTTTTGTTTGATTTATCAAGCTCCCAAGGCAAACAAAGGGGCAAAATGAGCAACCTAAAAAATCATTTTTTAGGTTGCTAAAGGAGTTTTTTAGGTTGCTATAACTATTTTTTAAGCTGCTAAAAGAGTTTTTTAAGTTGTTATGACGATTTTTTAAGCTGCTTAAAGAGTAATTTAAGTTGCTAAAAGAGTTTTCTAAGCTGCTAAGATGGCGTTTTAAGCTGCTAAAACCATCATTTAAGCTGCTAAAAAGGCGCTTTGAGTTGAAAGAATACTGCTTTGAGCGGCAAACACAAATAATGCGAGAGCGGGATCTCCCGGAGGCAAGCTGAGCGTTAAGGTTAAAACTAAGAATATCATTATAGTTATGTCTCAGATGCAATATGCTTAATATGTCTATAAACGAAAACATTTATATTAAGAATCATGAAAATGGTCAATAAGAACAAGTTTGTTATAATTTCAAGGCAAATATATAATATTATTTTTTATGTTCAACAGGCCTTGTTAGTAAAATAACAACACTTTCGTTATTTTAGAAATTATCTTTCTGAAAATCAATATTATTATTTTTCACGAAATTGATATTTATCAATGTATTTTTAATTTAATTAAAATTATAAATGCCTATAATTATAATTATATACTGTGATTTTATGCAATTTGTACTCTAATTAATACTGTTACAATACATGCATTAATTACATATTGTGCTATAAAATTCAACTTTTAATTGTACAATTTAGCTTTGTGAAATTCAAGCAAAAGTTGCACTAACCGATTTCTTTAAGAAATACGGGAGTTTATTTTTTTGAAAATAGAGGAGAAGGTAGTCCTTTTGATCAGTCGAAAGATTTCGTTTTATTCCCATTAATCATTCAATCCCTTACCATCGAGAATTTGCTGCATACATTTTTCTATCCTCGATTCCCTTGTTTTTGATTGCTTAGGTGCTGAAAAAAAAAGATTATAGGCTCTTTGTCGTCCAGGGGTAAGAGCTTCAAAAGCAGTTTTTAAATCGGGGTTTTCTTCTAATATTATCTGAAATTCTTCTACAAGTTTGAGTTCAGTGCTCTTTATAAAATCTACTTTCAAACCTGATTTTTCTATTTCAATTGCTTCATTAATATAGGTTTTTATTATCTCCTTCCTCTCCCCTATTTCCCCGATATTTTTAAACCGAATCTGTCGCCCTGCTTGCACATTCTCAGTTTGTTGAATCAACACCCCACTTTTATCTGACAGCAAAGCACCTTTCACAAACAAAAGCGCACAATATTCTTTAAATCCATGAATTAAAACTATGTTACTATTCTGAAATGTGTAGCAAGGCACCCCCCATTTCAACTCTTCGGTCAGCTCAAAACCAAGAAGTATCATTCTCAATTTTCCGTACTCTTCCTGCCACTTTTTGGCTTTACTAATAAATACATCAACCTTTGGATTTTCATTTGCCTGAGTTTCTTTCATCTTTAATTAGTTCTTTCACTCTTATTTAATATTTCCCACTTTCAAAACTTCAACAATTATTTTTTTTGTTTGTTCAAAATTATTCTCCTCATGTTTGAAGTTTACTCTCATATTTGAATATAGATTATAAAGAGTTTGCCATTCTAACCTGATCACCTATCTTTGCACTTATCAAAATCACTAAATATAACATGAGTTTATGAAAAAATTTGGTCTTATTGCAATTATTATAAGTTTATATCTCAGCAGGATATATAGTCAGACAGATGCAACCCAACAAATACAAGCTGCTCAACAGCTAATGCAAAGAGTGTTGAAAGATGGGTCTAAGTCGTTTGAATTCATTAAAGTCAATTCATCTGAAGGACTTGATGCTTATGAAGTTCATGCCAAAAATGGCAAGGTCAAGGTCAGCGGAAGCAGCACGGTGGCAATGTGTCATGGGGCTTATGATTACCTGCGCAAAGCATGTCATTTTCAATTCACCTGGAGCAGCAGTTCTATTCCAATTCCTCAGTATTTTCCTGATTTCGATATCGAAAAAACCACCAGTCCTTATCAGTTGAGACAGTATTACAACGTTTGCACCTATGGATATACGATGGCTTTCTGGGGCTGGGACGAGTGGCAACACGAATTGGATTGGATGGCACTGCATGGCATTAATATGCCTGTGGCAATGATGGGACAGGAAGCCATTTGGCAAAAGGTGTGGAAAGCTTATGGCATCACCGACAATGAATTAGACAACTATTTCACCGGTCCGGCTTTCCTTCCGTGGCACCGCATGGGCAATGTGAACAAACATGGAGGTCCTCCACCTAAATCTTATTATACAAAGAGTGTTGTATTGCAGAAACAAGTCCTTCAGCGCATGCGCGAATTGGGAATGATGCCTATTGTTCCTGCCTTTTCAGGTTATGTGCCTGATGCCATTAAGAGGGCTATTCCTGGGATAAATATTCTGGATATGAAGCCTTGGTGTGGCTTCGACAAAGATTATGGAACACACATGTTGTTGCCTTCTGAGAAGCAGTTTACTGAGATTGGTAAGAAATTTATTGATGAGTATACTAAGGAATTTGGCAAGTGCAAATATTATCTGGCGGATGCTTTTAATGAAATGGTGGTTCCTGTTAAGAAAGACAAGAACAAGGAGTTAGAAGAATTCGGCAACACCATTTATCAGAGTATCCGGCAAGCAGACACCGATGCTGTATGGGTGATGCAGGGTTGGTTGTTTTACAATGATAAAAGTTTTTGGGATAAAACTGCCGTACAATCTTTTCTAAAGGATGTTCCCGATGATAAAATGATAATTATCGACCTTGCTAATGAATCTTTTCATGGCTGGCAAGAGCAAGATGGTTTTTATGGTAAGAACTGGATCTGCAGCTATATTCACAACTATGGCGGCAAAACTCAGTTGGGGGGCGATCTACAACTGTTTGCAAGTGATGCCCCTCAAATGTTGGCTACTGCAAATCATGGAAAACTTTGTGGTTTTGGAATATCGCCCGAAGGCATCAACCAGAATGAAGTGCTGTATGAATTGCTTACAGATGTTGCCTGGATCCAAAAACCCTTTGATTTGGATAGATGGATCGAAATTTGGTGCACTTCGCGCTATGGCAAATATACCCCCGAAATTAAGAAAGCCTGGGGCTTTTTGCTCAAATCTATCTACGGACCAAATGGCTATTTTGCCCCAAACCTCTATCAGCAAAGACCTTCCTTAAATCCGAATCATAAAATCTATCTGTCTGAAAATTTAGATAGTGCTGTGAATATTTTTAATCATCCCATGTCGAATACCCCATTTAGTAGGATGTTAAATATGGATATGAACGAAGTGCAGTCAATTTACGAAGGCTCTGAAGTTGATTTCTTTATTCAAAAAGCTTTAGAATTGTATAAGAAAAATGAAAAAGAAGCATCACAAGCCATGTTTGGAAATGCATTTTTATTGATGTCAGGATTAGATGATATGATGAATTTCTATCCTGAACACAATTTAGAAACATGGGTAGAACTTGCCCGCCGATGGGGAAATACGCCCGCTGAAAAAGATTACTATGAAGAACAGGCCAAACGTCAGATAACAGTTTGGGGCGGTCCGGTTCTGTCAGAATATGCTTGTAAAACCTGGGGAGGTCTAATTAAAAGCTATTACTTGCCCAGATGGGAGATGTTTAGCCGGAATTTGTTCGACCATAGTGCTGATAGTATAACTAAATGGGAAGAAAAATGGATAACAACTGCAGGAAGTTTTAAAAATTCCACAAAGGAAGTCTTTTTAAATGACCCTAATATTAAAATACATAGCATGACCAACCGAATTCCCTATCTCGATTATCTAAGCATTCATTCAATAGCTCAAAATGAGGACACTTATTTAATCAGCATCGATTCGAAAGATAAAAACCTGGATATTTATTATACTACTGATGGAAAAAATCCCGATCTCAAATCAAATAAATATTCCAAACCCTTTACGTCAAAAGCGCCCACCCATCTCATTGCTCAAACCTATAAAGAAGGCATGCTGTTTGGCAGCCCTGCTGAACTTAATTTATCACTTTCGCTGAATAAAACCGTCACTTTAAAAGAAGAAGCTGATGGCAAATACAAAGCTGACGGAGGTAAAACCCTCACCGATGGCAACTACGGCACAATCGACTACACTGATGGCAAATGGTTAGGTTTCGAAGGCAAAGACATGGAGGCGTTGATTGACCTTGGTTCAACACAAAAGATAAGCACTATCGAAATTAATTATTTGCTAAATACAAATTCGTGGATATTTAGCCCTATTTCAATTGATTATGAATCATCTGAAGATGGAATTCATTTTAAAAAATTAAAAGGAGCAGTATTTTGCGAACCCAATAAAAAAGAAAACATAGGGATTTATGATACATCAACCGGATTTATATCCTCAAAAGCGCGCTACATGAAAATCAAAGTAAAAAGCCCGAAAATTTGTCCCATTGACCATCCCGGAGCAGGGCAAAAGTGTTGGATTTTTATTGATGAAATAACAGTGAATTAGCTGGATTTTACATTAATAAGTGCAATTTATTATAATTAGTATTTGTAATAAAACTCAAATTCTATTTGATTTAACAATATAAACCCGACATTGCACACACTCTGTTTTCGAAGTAATAAATTTATTGAAACTCCCTAAAATAGAAATGTTTTGTGTAAATTTATATAAAAATAGAGCACTTTGAACATCTCAGTATTTTCATTGTGGAATAACTATACACAAAGTTATTCAAGCACTTTTTCGTGCATAAAACACTGATTTTTAAATAAAATATTTCCTATAATATATTAATAAAACATTTTATACCATTAAGTCAAAAGACTTCACTAGTCCATTTTAAGCTTAATACATTTATCCGATGCTTTAAATCGATCATCAGAGATTCTAATTGGTTCAACAAAGACGCATATCGTACTTTATCCTTTGCTAATATTATCTGTGATCAAATAAATTCAAATTGTATATTTCAAAATGCATCCATTTTCATCGAAATAATATCTATCATATGAATAAGAAAATCATGTCAAAGTGATATTAATTAATAAAGCCTCTTCATTAAGTCTTAAAACTCGGAATTTGGGTCTTTAATCAAGATATAAGTATCCCGAAATATCCAGCGTGTTCCGTTCACTCGCAGGATGGCTTTGTTTATAGGCTTCAACTATAGGGGTGAAACGGCTCTGGCTATATTCTAAAAACTTTTTCCAACTTTCACAGAACTCATATTTGTATGTTTGTTTATTCCTGTATTTCGGGCAACCTCCATAGCAATATTTCAGCCAGGGGCAATCCGTGCAATCAGCATGCGTTTGTTTTTTATGTTGCCCAAAACCAAGTTGCTGTGGGCTGTTCAGCAATTCAATCAACTTATTTTGATGGATATTGCCCAAGTGGGTATCGGCATCCACCAGATAATCACACGAAAATACATCCCCATTATGCTCCAGCACCAAATAGGTGCCGCATTCTTCCATAAAAGTACATTCGGGCGCTTTCATACCTAAATGAAGATGAAAAGCATTCTCGATAAAACGAATATTGGGGGCAGGTCGGCTATTCATAAAATCATCATACCACAGATCGAATGTTTCGCACATAAAACTGCCCCAGGTCTCTGCTGATAATGAGAAGTCAGTCGGCTTTCCATTTTCATCTTGTTCCCAAACCGGAATAAATTGCAACCAGGTCATTTCGTTTTGCTGAAAAAAGCGATAAAGTTTCTGTGCTTTGTTTGCCGAAAGCTTGGTAATGCATGATAAAATATTGGTAGCAATGTGCCGACTTTGAAGCTTCTCCCATGTTTGCATTGCCTCTTTCCAACTACCTTTCCCATTGGGGGTTTTGCGATAGGCATTGTGAATATCTTCTGGACCATCGATAGATAAACCTGTCAGAAATGAATATTCGGAGAGGACATCCATAAGTTCATCATTTAGATGATAGCCATTCGTTTGCAATAGATTGCTGATGACTTTATTTTTCCCATCGCCATATTGCTCCATCAAGGCAATAGCTTTCCTGAAAAAAGACGCTCCTGCCAAACTGGGTTCACCACCCTGCCAAACGATACCGAAAGAGGTGCCACTCTGCTGCATTATCTGTCGGATGAAAACCTCCAAGGTGGCATCGTCCATTCTTTGCTCGGTGACGTATTTCAGTTCTTTATTAAGGTAGAAACAATAGTCGCATTTCAGATTACAAATGGAAGCGCAGGTCTTCACCACAACGCTTTGGAGGGGCTTTCTTATCAACATCAATTCACGATAATTTCGTCAATAAACAACCATGCCGGCAGCCCTTTCCCCGGATGACCTTCGGGGCAAACGCCTGTATTTACAACATGTATCTTAAGATATTTAAGCTTCAACTGACCTGATATTGTTCCCTCAAAACGATTGGGCATGTTGGTGGCAGTAAAACCATCGCCACTAATTTCTCCATAAGGGAAATAATGCATCCCATCAAGCGAATACTCAATACTCATGCTTTTAGGTTTAAATATCCAGGCACCCTCGTCTTGCAATACACCCACTCTAATTTTATTTACCACAAGGGTATCTTTCATAGTGATGATGCCTTTAAAATCTGCTCCTTCCCAACCTTGCCATCCTTTGGTAATTTCAGATGAAGCGGTTAAACCATCGGTCAGCGCCCCCTCGCCCCCTCCATCATATTTCACACTATTAGGGATTTCGTAGGTCACAATTGCACCCACTGCTTTATGCTCTACCTTAATACTCGTTTCATATTGATAGCCGGGTTCACGCGTGTTCTTTCCTTTTATATTTAGCAGGAAATCGCCCAAATCTTTTCGGGCTTCGGTGGCAATTGAATCAATTTCTTTAACGATATCCGGATGCAAGTCAATAACATTTTTAGTTTCGGCTCTGTCATCAATAAGATTGTAAAGCTCTTTGCCGCATTTCCCAACAGCATAGGGACCCGGCAGTCCATTTTTCCCAGGCTCTACACCCAAATAGGAGCGATAGGTATGTGGATACACCAGCTTCCAATCACCAAAACGTATTGCCTGAAGCTGGTTGTTCTCATAATAATACAGAAAGCCCTTACGGGGGTTTGCATTCTTTTCGTTGGTCATTAAAGGCAAAATACTCACTCCATCAATTTTGTTTGAAGGCAAAGAAGCACCGGTGATTTGTGCAAGTGTGGGTAAGATGTCAATGGCTGAACAGATTTTATCACACACTATCCCCTTCGGAATGTGCCCTTTCCAATACATCACACAGGGAACCCTTTGGCCCCCTTCCCACGATGTCCCTTTGCCTTCACGGAGTCCGCCGGAGGAACCGGCATGTAAACCGAAGTTCAGCCAGGGACCGTTATCGCTTGTAAAAATAATAAGGGTGTTATCAAGAATGCCCTGCGTTTCAAGCTCAGCAACAATCTGCCCAACCGACCAATCAATTTCGCTTATAACATCGCCATATTTCCCCTGAGCAGTTGTGTGTCTGAACTTATCGGTAACCCCCAAGGGCACATGTGGCATGGGGTGAGGAAAATAAATAAAGAAAGGTTTATCTTTATGATGAACGATAAATTGCAAAGACTTTTCGGTAAGAAAACGGGTGAGCGTATCGATTCCCGGCAAAGAATTCAATTCTGAAATAATGCTGTCTCCCTTTAAAACAGGAAGCATGGGGTAATTGGTTTTGCTGCCTCCGGGAATACCATCATAGCTCATCGGAATCATATCCACCGAATAGGGAATGCCATAGTACTCATCGAAACCATGATGGGTGGGCAGAAACTTAGCAGGACGGCCCAAATGCCACTTGCCGTAAATGGCGGTTGCATATCCCTTTTGTTTGAGCATTTCGGCGATGGTGGTTTCCTTTTCGCTAATGCCTTTGTTGTCCTTTGGCATCAAGGCGCCTGCAATACCGATGCGATTGGGATAACAACCGGTGAGCAAGCCTGCCCTCGAAGCCGAACTTACTGCCTGAGGGGCATAAAAATCAGTGAAACGAATCCCATTGGCAGCTAGTTTATCGATGTTAGGTGTACTATATCCTTGTGCACCAAAGCAACCCAAGTCGCCATAGCCCTGATCGTCGGTGTATATCAGTACAATGTTGGGAAGCTTCTGTTGTTGCCCAAAAGCAAACACAGAGGTGATGCCTGCAAGTAAAGTACTCACGAATTTTATTATTGATGTTGCTTTCATTTTAATAGTGTTCGTGAAACTAGGTGGAATAGTCCGATACAAAGTTTCACAAATGTAGTACAAAGTTACACAAATATTTTATCTGAGGATAAGTTCATCGCTAAATATCCATGCGGGCTTGCCTTCACCGGGATGTCCAGAAGGGCAAACACCATGATTGATGGCTTTGATTTTAATCTTTCTGATGTTCTTAGAAGAAAAGGGCATTAAATAATGCACAATATAGCCACCAGTCAAGCGCTTTTCTTTGGTGATGGTTTGATTGAGCATCGGTTTATAATTATTATCCTCAGCACTCCCATAAAACAGTACACTATCGGGTGGAAATACCCATGAATCGGGCATGTCGAGGAAACGGATTTCAATTTCTTTGATGTTTTCTGAAGCATTGACAGGAAGGCTCAGCTCCATATTGTCCTTTTCGAAACCAATCCAATTATCATTTAAAACACTCAACTTGAAATCGGGATTCTCAATCTTTCCATCAGTCAGAGGATGGGTTCCCTTGCCACAATACTTAGGTGAAGGAGCTTTGGTAAGTTCGTAATCAACATCAAGGGCTTTGTTAGGAATAATTAGATAAGTAGGAAGAATCACATCACTGGTATCGCGATACTCTTGCCGCATCTTATTCAGCTTAATGAGCAAATCGCTTTGGATAGATTTATATTCTGGCTTGTTATAAACACTATTCATCTCCTGCGGGTCTTTCTTTAGGTCGAAAAGCTCCCATTGGTCAATGTCGAAATAATAATGAATCAACTTATAGTTTTCGGTGCGGATGCCATAGTGCCTTTTCACACTATGTTCGCCAGGGTATTCGAAATAATGATAATAGGTTGCCTCCCGTAAACGCTTCGGAGTATCAATATAAGAAGCAAAGGACAGCCCTTGCATTTGCTGAGGTGTAGGAATACCTGCCCATTCGAGGAG
>JBAWXL010000090.1:0-15418 GCA_037144095.1 Bacteroidota bacterium | reverse complement strand
GATACTTCTTTTACATCCAATCTGAAATGTCGATGGATTGAACTCAGGCAAAATATTTTTAGCAATGCTGCCATTAATGCTTATATTGATACCACCGTCAGTCTGTTGAGTGAAGCTCAGGTGAGGCATTTTACTAAATGGCCTATATTAGGGGTGTACACCTGGCCCAATCCTTCGCCTATTCCAACGTCATTTGCCGGAGAAATTAGCGCTTTAAAAGCATGGATACAAGCCCGATTGAGCTGGATGGATGCGAATATGCCCGGTTTTAATAATATACCAACTGTGAACTTAGGACATGACACGGCTTTTTGCCCTAACCAGATTATTTTAAATGCCGGCAATGCAGGAAGTAGTTATTTATGGAGCACCGGCGATACTTCTCAAACCATCACTGTGCATTTAAGTGGGATTTATTCTGTATTGGTGAATAGAAATGGATGCAAAAACAGGGATACTATTGTGGTTACCATAAAACCTGTGACCGATGTTTTTGCCGGAAACGATACCACTATTTGTCAGGGAAATCCTATTACGTTGAATGCAACAGAAGCTGTTAGTTATAACTGGAGTGATGGAGTTGCGCAAGGGGTTAGTTTTGTGCCGACTTCTACTCATCAATACATTGTTACTGCCCATGGGGCAAACGAGTGTATCAATAAAGATAGTATTCTTGTCACAGTAATTCCTTTACCCTCGAAACCAATAGTTTCGGTGGTGTATGCGGCAATGGATACTTTAATTTCTAATGCGGCAATGGGTAATCAGTGGTATAAGAACGGGATTATTGTCATGGGCGAAAACGGACCAAGACTTGTAGTTTCCTCTTTAGTAACAGGCACTTATACTGATATTGTCACTTTAAATGGATGTAGTTCGGTGCCTTCTGATGCTGTTAATTTATATGCCGGAATTGAAAATCAAAAGCCTAATCTTAGTTTTGAAGTTTACCCTAATCCTTTTACAGATCAAACCTCAATAAGTTACAATTTACAATATGCAAGACATGTACTTATTTCGATTTATGATATAACGGGAAGAACGATAAAAGTTCTTTCAAATTCGTGGCAAGAAATGGGAGAACATAGGCTCAGTTTCGATGCGACAACACTTCAATCGGGTGTTTATTACTACTGTATAAAAGCAGGTGAAGATATTTATACAGCTAAAATAGTCAAATTAGATAATCATTAATATTAAATCTTATTTATCATGAAAAATTATTCTTCTTTCTTAAAAGTGTTCATTTTGATGGCTTTTATTTTCGTTTCAAATGTAATGAAAGCTCAGTTTGTTAGTGGCAACTTAGTGGTGCTAAAAGTTGGCAATGGGGTTGATACCTTAGTTAATTTAGGCAATGCTTGCTATTTGCAGGAGTACAACCTTAGCGGGACTCTTGTGAGTACTATTTCTTTATCAGCTTCAGCAACAGATCCTTTTTGCGTGAGCGGTTCGGCTACCTCGGAAGGTCAGATTAGCAAAAGTTCTGATGGTACGTTAATTTGTTTGGCCGGATATAAAATTGCGCCCCCTTATACTTCAAGCCTGGCAAGCAGTACTTCTGCAGCTATCAATCGGGTAGTAATTCAAGTGAACAATGCAGGGGTTATTTCAACTGCAGCGACAACTTCAACGGCTTTTTCAGCAAACAACATACGTTCGGCTGTTTCGGATGGAAATAATAATTATTGGGCAGCTGGAGGTTCAACCGGAGTATATCATTTTGGAAGTACCGCTTCCGACACAGCGGTCGTTTCAACCACTTCTACCAACATCAGGTTTATTGATATATTTAATTCGCAATTGTATTATACTACTAACAAAGGGACTTTCGGACTTTATCAGGTGGGGACGGGAACCCCAACTACGAGCGGACAAACTTCCACCAACATCATTGCCACCGGAAGCACCTCCTCCCCTTTTGCTTTCGCGCTAAATTCCACTATCGACACTTGCTATATTACTGACGACAGAGTTGTTTCGTCGGGAGGAGGCATACAAAAATGGGTTAAAAGTGCGGGAATATGGACCTTGGCTTATACATTAGGAAGCGGAACATCTTCGACGGTTGGTTGCAGAAGCTTGACTGTTAAATGGGGTGAGGTTCATCCTATAATTTATGCAACTACGGCTGAGACAACCAATAATCGAATTATTAAAATCCTTGATTCCAACTCTACCGCTTTAGCCGCAACTTTGGCTACTTCGGCAAGCAACACTTTATTTCGCGGCATTGCATTTGCACCTGATAATAATGCAGTTCCTAATGTTACAACGGTTGCGTATTCCAATTTAAGCCCTTTTTCAGTTAATGTAAGTGGAAATGTAATCAGCGATGGAGGAAGCGCCGTTTTAGCCAGAGGAATTTGCTGGGATACGATTGCAAATCCAACGATTGCAAGCAGCCATACAAGTGAAATAGGAACCTTAGGGGTTTTCAGCAGTACTTTGAATGGTTTATTGCAAAATAGAACATACTATGCACGTGCTTATGCTTCAAATGCAATAGGTGTTTCTTATGGAAGTGTGATCAGTTTCACGACTCCAATTTATATTCCAACCTATACTATATCACAGGTAAAAGGAATTAATGCACAGGGTGTTGGGGACTCAGTCAATGTGTATTGCAAACTGCATGGGGTGGTTCATGGGTTGAATTTTACTACGGTGGGACTCTCATTTTATATGATGGATGCCATGGCAGGGATTAACATCTACAGTAATCCGGGTACTTATAACTATACGGTTGCTGAAGGTGATAGCATTAAAGTGATTGGCAAAATACAACAAAGCAGAGGTTTGATAGAAATAGTGCCCGATTCTATTGTCAAAATATCATCAGCAAGCACATTAAACACACCGGTTCTGCTTAGCACTTTAAACGATAGTCACGAGTCTTCTCTTATAAAAATGGAATATCTGACCTATCTTTCGGGCTGGCCTATCATTCCCGGTATCACAGCATCAGTAAGTGCTCTAAAAGGAACTGATACAGTAACAATAATGATTTTTACTCAATGCAACCTTCAGGGAACCCCTGCACCTGTAGCGCCTTTCCACATCATCGGTATCGAATCGCAATATACTACCTCACTTAATCCTCCATTTCTTTCAAACTATTTTATCATTCCACGCTATATTTCCGATTTAATCAGAACCGACAATGTAAATGCTTATGAAGAGCAAAATGTGAGCATCTATCCCAATCCTTCTGATGGAAGATTTAATATTGAAACTAAGCAAAACAATGCATTGGATATTAATATTTATACCGTACAAGGAAGTTTGATTTATCATAAAACAAATGTTTTTTCAACTGAAAAGATAGATATTTCTGATAAAGGAAAAGCTGTATATCTGATACAACTTATCGATTCCAAAACAGGTGATTGTCAAACTCATAAATTGATTGTACATTAACATCAATTATCTTAAACAAAAAAGAATTAGCCTGAGGTTTAGAGCAAAATAAAATATCCCCTGAAAATATTTCGGGGATATTTTTATGCTGAATATCCTACTTATTTATACTTTTACACTTTCGATGCAGAAACAGCCTATTCGTCAGATGTTTTTGCATCTTTATTTTAATGAATCAAACCTATTTGTATGAAAATATCTATCAAAGTTCTTATGTTGTCGGTCTTAATTGTTGCTGCAATTAATTCATTTGGTCAAACATCTAAACCCAAGACCAATTTATTAAAAGGAGTTGATAAAGTAGTTTCGGGCGAACCTTTAGAATACCATTGCTTTAACTCAGCAGCAACCTCTGCCATATTAACCCGCTGTACTGATGGTAATATGATTATAGAATGGGAAACTGAAGCTATTCCAATGAACACCACGGAGAAATTTGTCACCTTTTATTGGATTTGTGCTTATTCTTCAGGTACCAGTCATGGGGATAGAAACTTCTTTGTGAGTGTAAATGATGAAAAGCACTTTACTTTTAAAACTTACAAGGATAAGATTGAAAAACATTGGGAGCAAAAAGCCGAAGATGGTTCCGAATTATCGTTCGATTATAAGGGAGAAGACGGCTTGAATGATGTTTCGGGCTTTATGTATTTGAAAGTACCTCTCAGTAAATACAGAAAAGGAGAATCTGTGAAGTTGAAAGTGGTTGGTGAAAAGGCTGATTCCCGCGATTGGTATATGATTTTTCAATATGCCATGAATAATTCTTTCATTGCCTATCAAATGCCTTTTCTGCTGAACACAAACGGAAAAACTTCACAAGTAATCAGGGCTGACATCAGTTATCCGAAAGAAACAGGAAAAGCAAGCATTGTTATTGATGGTAATTCTAAGCTATACAATTTGACATTAGGTTTAAATACCTTCGAAATTGAAATCCCTGCCTTTGAATCTGCAAAGAATATTCCGATAGATGTTATTGTTAATGACGAAAAACTTACATCGCAAATGATTCCAATTAAACCTGTTAATATAAAAAGTATTTATTTGATGCCACATTCTCATAACGATATTGGATACTCCGATATTCAGCCTGATGTAATGAAAAAACAGTTGAAAAACATTAACGATGCTCTTGAATTAATTAAGAAAACTGAAAATTACCCCCTTGAAGCTCGCTTTAAGTGGAATATTGAAGTGTTATGGGCAACCGAAACTTTTATGAAAACAGCCACTGATGTCAAAAAGAAGGAATTCATTGATGCCGTAAAAAAAGGCGCAATGGGTTTGCAGGCCATGTACACCAATCCGCTGACGGGCATCAGCAGACCGGAAGAATTTTATAAGTTAACAGAATATTCGAGGGAATTATCAAAGGATTATGGTGTTACGATTAACTCCGCTATGATATCAGACGTTCCCGGCATGACATGGAACACCATTCCCACTCTTGTGCAATCAGGCGTTAAGTACTTTTCGAGCGGACCTAATTATATGATAGGTTTTAAAATGAAAGGTGAAGACGGAATTGGGAGTGGCGATCGTGTGGGGTATTCAAGTTTGGCCTGGGGCGATAAACCCTTCTATTGGATTTCTCCGTCAGGGAAGGAAAAGATGTTGTATTGGATGGCTGGTTTAGGATATTCGGCTTTTCATAGTGGTTCAATTACCCGAAATACTTTGCGGTTCAAGAAAACGCTTACCGATTACCTGAATTATCTTGAAAGAACTGGATTTCCTTACGATATAATACAAATGCGTTACACAATTAAGGGCGATAACGGACCTGTTGACCCCGAATTATCAGACTTTGTGAAAGCATGGAACGAAAAATACATATCACCGAAAATTATCATATCCACTTCGGAGCAGGCTTTTATAGATTTTGAGAAGAAATATGCTAAAACACTCCCTTCATTCTCAGGAGATATGACCCCTTATTGGGAAGATGGAGCTGTTTCCACTGCTTACGAAACCGGCTTGGTAAGAAATGTTTCTGAAAACCTTGTTCAGTCCGAAATATTATTTTCCTTACTGAATCCAAAGAAATATAATGCCGGCAAATTTTTTGAAGCTTGGAAAAATGTATTGCTTTGGGACGAACATACCTGGGGTGCTTACAATAGCACCTCCGACCCCGACTGTGAATTTGCCACTACGCAGTGGAAAATAAAGCAAGCCTATGCATTAGATGTCGATAAGCAGGCAAAAGAGCTTCGCAACGACATCCTCGTAAATCAAACAAATGCCAATTTTATCGATGTTATTAATACTAACTCATGGAAACGTACGGATTTGGTGGTGATTTCAAAAGAAATGAGCGCCATAGGAGATGTTGTGTTGAACGACAAAGGCAAAGTAGTGCCTTCGCAACGTTTATCAACAGGAGAGCTTGCATTTCTGGCTGAAGATGTTCCTGCCTTAGCTTCTTCCAGATATCAAATTACGGGCGGAAAATCAGCTTTTAACAGCTCATTAAGTATTGAAAACAATATTATTAAAGATGATGACCTTCAAATTGAAATTGATGCATTGACAGGTTGTATAAACCACATTAAGTATAAAAATATTACTGAATTAGTAGATAAAAAGGATGGAGGATTGAATAAATTCTATTATGTGGAAGGATATGATGCTAATAAGAGCAGCACCAACGGCATTCCTGCTATTTCAATAAAGGAAAAGGGACCTTTGGTGTCGTCTTTTATAATCGAATCGGAAGCCCCGGGTTGCAATTCACTTTTTCGCGAAATCAGAATGGTTCATGGTTTGAATAAAATTGATATTATCAACGCAATTGACAAGAAATTGATTCGCAAAGGAGAAGCTATTCACTTTGGATATCCTTTTAATGTACCCAATTCTACTGTTCGTATTGACTTGGGATTTGCTGTAATTCGTCCTGAATTGGATCAGTTGAACGGAGCTTGCAAAGATTTCTATTCGGCACAGCGTTGGGTGGATGTATCAAACGATTCCTATGGTGTAACTTTTACGCTTAACGAAACACCCTTAATTGAGATTGGCGAAATGCACAGCGAGCTACCCGATCCGGGCGGAATTCAAGCTAATTCGGGATGGAAGAAGGTTCAAAAGCCCTCTTCTACCCTATTTACATACGTAATGAACAACTATTGGTTCACCAATTACAAGGCAGACCAGCCCGGTCTTAGCAAATACACGCATTCAATTGTCCCACATGCTGCCTACCAGCCTGAAATGGCAAATCGTTATGGCATTGAAGCCAGCCAGCCACTTATTGTTCAGCAAGTGAACAAAGGACAAGCCGGCATTGTGGCTCCATTTACGTTGAATAATTCAAAAGTGATGGTCACTTATATAAAACCCACCGATGATGGTAAAGGACTATTGGTACGTTTGTACAATCCGGGAAATACAACTGAAGAAGTGACACTCGCTTTGAGTGCAGCTTTCAAAAGTGTTTACAAAAGCAATCCTAAGGAAGAAACAGGCGAAAAGATTGATAAATTGCAAATGGTTCCTAATGAAATCATAAGCTTAATTGTGGCTTATTGATTTAATTTATAGAGTGCCGATAGTCAAAAGTCTACTCAATACCCGTTAATCTCGCTATAAACTCCCCCTAATCCGTTTCAACACTTTTTTATAATACTTAATCCTATCGTCGCCCTCCATAATAACAGGGATGGTTTCCACTTCATTTGCCCGCAACAGTTCTAAAATATGTTTCGATTTATTGGCAAACTTTTCGGGATAATAATAGCGGATCTTATTCTTTAACTCCATACGTTGAGCCACTTTAGCTCTTGCCCTATAGGTCAATAGCCACCACAGATGCATTTCAACAAAGTCGAGTTTCAGACCAAATATATCAATGTCGTGTGTGAAAAAATAATCAACCCAACTTTCGTACAATATTTCATTTTTTCTTAAACGGATATACATGGGCAAAAAGTCTTTTATGGCATAACTCCCCTTGGTGCCCGTCACCACATAGTTTCGCATTTGCTGCAAATAGCCCCCATAATGTTCATAGCCCAGGGTGATTGATTTGGGTGCCAATGCCCAGCCGTGTATATGCCAAAAGTCCACTTCATTCACTTTGTTCAGGCGAAAAAGGCTGTAGAGACTTTCTTTGATATAGCCCATATTTTTAAGCTTGTTCATGTCTTGGGTCATCACTTGCTCAAGGGTGAGGTCGTAGTTGCTAGTGAGTATAGTTTTTATGCCTAAACTTAAAATTTCACTATGAATTTCATTAGGAACCAACTGACGGGTTTTAGCGGCAATATAGTCTTTCAAATCGCTCTCTTTGGTGCCATATTGGCGTGCCGAACTTAAATATATTTCTTCGTAAAACAGCGGAAAAGGCTTATTGTCCATTGAAGGAGCCTCGGTAAGGCGAGCATAGCCAATCAGATCGCTTAGCAAATCCGACCACGAATAGTTGGCACTTGCATTGTTGATGTCGTTTCCTATTAATAAAACCCTGTTTTTCATTTTTCTTGCTTTTTCATTGGGAAGCTTAGCTGCCTGAGGGCTTCCTTTTAATTGAAGCATCAAATGTAATACTTTTCTATTAATTGGTGAGGTTGGAACAAATTATTTCTAATCGGCTTTATTTTTATCCTTACATTTTCTATAAAAGTGCTACTGCATCCACTTTGTCTTCTGCCGAACCCTCTTCTTTATCACTTAAATCCTATTTTTTTAATACATTAAAATATTCTAATGTATACCTTAATCAAGTAGAATCCACCTATCCTTATTTGATTCAATATTGCTGTCAAGCAACATATTTTCCCGATAAATCTAATGATAATATTATTGATGGAAATGTCAAAATCAATGATGTAAGGTTTTCTTTCAATGACGTAAAGTTTTCTTTCAATGATGTAAGGTTTTCTTTCAGTGATGTAAGGTTTTCTTTCAATGACGTAAAGTTTTCTTTCAATGATGTGTGCTATTCTTTCAATGATGTAAAGATTTCTTTCAATGATGTAAGGTTTTCTTTCAATGACGTAATGTTTTCTTTCAATGACGTAAAGTTTTCTTTCAATGATGTAAGGTTTTCTTTCAATGACGTGGATTTTAGACCTGATAAAGCACTTTTGTGCCCTAATAATACATATGTAACTAACATATATTCAATAGTATACACAGCCTATTTAACTCAATATTTGTGTTTATTTTGATGTTGTATGTTAAATGAAATAACTGATATATATAATTTATATTCAATAATATATAAAAATTCAATTTCGGAATTTTACATCACTGACACCCCCCTCTCCCCACCAAATAAAGTTCATTTTTGAATAAAACCTACCAGGTTTTTAAAACCTGTTAGGTTTAATTTCAACCTCTTACAGTTTCTTCCTAAAAGCATAAACAGCTAAACGACTAAACAGCTAAATGTCTAAACAGCTAAACGACTAAAGAGCTAAAAGCCTATTCCCCTCCTTCAGCCTAACAACCTTCAGCCTAACTTACGGCATTCCGGGATATTGTGAGAAGGGGCCTTCATTGAGCATAGGTTCAAACAGATTAAAGTCGTCGAAATCGACCAGGGCATTTCCATTGAGGTCGGCAATGCTGAAGCCATAGGTGCCGGCGGTGAGCAGAGGTTCGAGCACATTAAAATCGTCGAAATCAACACCCCCGCTTTGGTCTAAATCGCCCAGATACAATGCATAGAGGTTATTGGCAAGCATAATCTGTGGCGTGATGCCTCCGGGAGCCTGATAGGCTTGAAGCGCATTGGTAGTGAAATCATAATTCACTATATTGGTATTGAAAGGAACCGCTATTGAAGACCACACACTTAAATGATTGCGATTGCTAACCTTGATATAATAATTACCATTGTGGGTGGGCGACATCTGGAACGATGCCCAGCCACCGGTTGTCAAATCGATGCCCCCGATGCTCACTCCTATTGCATTGTAGGGTGGGTTCTCTTCGAATAGTTCTACATTGATTCTATCGGCTATTCCGGTTCCGAATTTGGAGAAAGTAATGCCATTTGCCCAATCTATTTCCTGAGCTTCGAGCATGCTGTTGTGGGTGTTCTGATCGAACAATGCTTCTAAAAAGAGATGGAGGTTGACAAATTTAATATAGGAAATGACCACCTGCACAGCCAGTCGGTTGAGGCTTTCGCAACCAT
The DNA here is from genome assembly GCA_037144095.1 of Bacteroidota bacterium. Classification (GTDB taxonomy): domain Bacteria; phylum Bacteroidota; class Bacteroidia; order Bacteroidales; family CAIXTV01; genus CAIXTV01. The sequence continues at coordinate 5,847 of JBAWXL010000090.1, read as the reverse complement.
CGATGGTTTGGCTGGCAAAGTAGGTGTTTCCATCGGTGAGTGAGTCGGTGGACAGGAGTAAATTGCCTCCGATGGAAGCATTATACCATTTTATGGCGGCACCATTTGCCGTTAGGTCGGAAACAGCCGCCCCATTAAAGAAAGACTGAAGCGCACTGCCAGAAGGAGACAAAGGGATTGGAATCATCGTAACCACTGCGCTTCCGTTCATATCTGCAACACAATAGCAGCCATCGGTAGTAGTTTTTACGGTATAGTTGCCCACCGTGAGTTGATTTCCTAACGAAATGGCAGCACCTGTGCCCGCCACCGGTGTGCCTACAGCCGTAGTACCATTCCGGTAGAGCTGGTAAGTAACTCCTGATTGCGAACCACTCAAACCAACAGGCAAGCCTGTTCCGCTGGAACAATAGCTTCCGCCTCCCGTTACTGTGTAAACGGTTGGAGTGATGCAAACACTCGTAAACTCATCAGCTCCAATATCAGGAGTAGTTAGGCTGCGGGTTTCATTGTCGAAATCCTTTGAAATGCCGGCGATGGGGGTGCCTTTTCCATCGAAAGTGCAATTGGTGTTTACATTCAAATGCATGTTAGAAGCAGAGATGAAATTGAGGAGGGTATTAAGTGAGTTGGCATCCATGGAAGTGGCAGTGCGCCAATCGCTCAATAAAGTTTTATTTGCACCATAATAGCCTGTGAAATTGTTGGTTCCGGAGGAGATGTATAACTCATTATAATCAGATGCATTCAAAGTTCCGACAGCGGCATAATAGCAATAGCGTGATGAATTGGCTCCTGCAGTGGAGGTGTTGTAAAAAATATTATTCTTCACGTTGGCCAATCCGCTTGTGATGCTGAAAACGGCATTTGAAGGATTTGCTCCTGTTGCCATCCAGGCCGTATTATAATACACATTTACGGTTCCTGTATAACCATTGCTATTGATGGCGAAAGCCTTACAGAGTATGATGGGTGTGGTTGTGGTGATGCCATGAGAGAATCCCCAAACCATGTTGTTATACACCCATGCTGTCGATCCGCTGGGTTCATCCACTCTAATTCCTATAGGCGCCGAATTGGTGGAAACGCCCGTTACTTTTAAATCATGCACAGTGTTATTATAAATTTGGCTCATTCCTGCGCAATTGCTAAGGAAAATCCCACCAATATTTTTGGTTCCTGTCATGGTGATATTGCCTACTTCACAGCCAAAAACCTTCATTCCGCTAATGGCATCGCAACGAATCCCCCAGGTTGCACCAGTGCCTGTTCCTCCAATACTGTTAGCTGAAGTTCCAATTCGGCATGAGTCGATTACACAATTGAAATCAGGGAAAGCTGCTGTTTGTGAAAGCAGTTGAATACCAATAAAACTATTGTCAATAGTAATTTTATGATAAGTATTATTTGAATTCGTGCCTTCGGCAGCCGTCACAGCAATTGATGAATTTTGATAGATTCCGATGGAATTATTGTTTGTTTTGTTCAGTGTTATCTGGCAGTTTTTGATGCAATTGTTTTGTGCACCGATCGTCCCCGAAACATTTTGCAGGTAATAGCCATATTCAACATTGCTTCCTATTACAGCAATGTCGATTCCATCGAAAGTAACATAACTTGTACCCAATATGGCAATGGCTGCATCGGTTGTGGCTATGGATCCCGATGCCGTTAGTTTTGGATTGGTTCCCGATGTTGCTTTTTGAAATAGAATAAAATGAGCACTGTCAATGGTAGAAGGAGTGTTTAAGGTAAGACCTACAATTGATTCAGTATATCCGGGAGCCACATTAAAGGTAGCCCCTCCGCTGCCCACACCGTTGGTATTTAAATCGCTGATGGCAGCAGAAATCGTGAGATAAACGCCTCCCGGGATGCTAAAAGTGCCACTAACAGGGGTTGCGCTTACATAATGATGTAACATTAAAATTGCAGTAATGCAGAAAAGAATTTTTTTCATATGATTTGATGTATTAGTTTCGACTTGCAAAATTAATCATATCCTCTTATTAGCAAAATAAAAGAAAGAATAATTGATTAAAAGTTCAATTGCAAAAGGGAGATTGCATAAAAAAGAAATTCCTTTGGTTTGGAATAGCTCGTTATAATGGGGATTGGGTACGGTTTCCTTTAGGTGTTTTATGGAAATGATTGAATAATGTAAATTTATATCTTTCTGTCGTAATTTACTATCGTAGTAAACTAAAACTCAAACACTAGGCCTTGAGCCAAGGGTAACTCCATGCTATAATTGATGGAATTGGTTTGACGACGCATATATTGTTTCCATGAATCGGAACCCGACTCACGTCCACCACCTGTATCTTTTTCACCCCCAAAAGCTCCCCCAATTTCTGCACCTGAAGTACCGCAATTGACATTGGCTATGCCGCAATCGCTACCCGATTCGGATAGAAATTTTTCAGCTTCACGCATATTTAATGTAAATATGGAAGATGATAATCCTTGAGGAACATCATTGTTTAAAGCAATGGCTTCATCAATATCTTTATATTTGATAAGATATAAAATAGGCGCAAAGGTTTCTTCCTGAACAATTTGATAATGGTTTTCGGCTTCCACCAAAGCAGGAACCACATAATTGCCCGATGCATAATTTTCGCCCTCCAGCACATTGCCTCCGAAAAGAATTTTTCCACCCTCTTTCTGAACGGCTGCAATGGCATGTGTAAACGCTTTCACTGCCAAATGATCCACAAGAGGTCCTATTAAAATATTTGAGTGGAGCGGATTCCCAATTTTTTCAGCCACCTGTTCATAAGCATTGATTAGCTTCATTTTCACTTCTTCATACACATTTTCCTGCACTATCAGTCGTCGGGTTGAAGTACATCTTTGCCCGCAAGTACCTACTGCACCGAAAACACTTGACATGATTGCCATTTCCATATCGACTGAATCGGAAACAATTACAGCATTGTTGCCGCCCAGTTCCATTATGGTTTTCCCTAAACGTTCGCCTACAATAGCCGAAATGTGTTTGCCCACCTTGGTAGAGCCGGTTACCGAAAACATCGGAATTCGTTTATCTGCTACAAAATTATCACCCAATACAGACGACTTGGCTACTATAATGTTGAAAATACCTTCGGGTAAATTATTCGCTTTTAATACTTTTGCTACAATATTCTGGGTGGCAAGGGCAGAAATAGGGGTTTTTGAGCTGGGTTTCCAAATCACTACATCGCCGCAAATGGCTGCTAACATCGAATTCCATGCCCAAACAGCTACTGGGAAATTAAAGGAAGTGATAAGCCCAATAATACCCAGGGGGTGATATTGGTCGTACATGCGGTGTTCTCTCCGTTCGGAGTGCATAGTAAAACCATTTAATAAGCGTGATTGCCCTACGGCAAAATCGCAAATATCAATCATTTCCTGAACTTCACCTAAGCCTTCCTGATAGATTTTCCCCATTTCGAGTGAAACCAGATAACCCAAATCTTCTTTGGCATCGCGAAGCGCAAGACCTATCTGACGTACGATTTCGCCCCTTTGAGGAGCAGGATAATCTTTCCAAACATTGAATGCTTCCTTTGCTTTTTTTACCACCATTTCATAGTCGTAAATAGTAGCATTTTTAACTTTTGCTATTTCGGTTTTGTCAATTGGCGAACAAATGGTGCTGATATCTCCTTTGGTATCAAACCATAAGGTTCCGGTGGACACTCCATCGTTTATTTCTTTTATGCCGAATCGGTCGAGTATTTTTTTAATCTTTTCTTTTTCCATTGTATTATTAATTGTATTGTATTCTTTTTTAGCATATTATAGCAGTATGTTAGTTTTGTTTATCCTGTAATAATGCTGCTATGCTATAACATATCCATTGCGAGCTTGTTCATTTCAAATAGTTTTCGCCACCCTCTAAGCAATCAAAAACCTTTTATCCCATAAAAGGATATTTATAATCGAGGGCAGGGGCAAAGGTTTCTTTTATGGTTCGCGGACTAATCCAACGATACAGGTTTAAAGTCCCGCCTGCTTTGTCGTTGGTTCCCGAAGCGCGCGAACCGCCAAAAGGTTGCATGCCAACCATAGCTCCGGTGGGTTTGTCGTTGATGTAGAAATTTCCGGCTGCATATTGCAGTTTATTGCAAGCATCGGCTACCGCAATGCGGTCTTTAGAGAAAATGGCTCCCGTTAAAGCATAGGGAGAAGTTTCGTCGCAAAGCTGTATGGTTTCATCATAGTCTTTATCTTCATACACATAAATGGTCATTACGGGTCCGAATATTTCTTCAACCATGGTTTTAAAATGTGGATTGGTGGTTTCGATTATGGTAGGTTCAATAAAATAGCCTTTAGATTTATCACCTTTTCCTCCTGCAATTATTGTAGCATCAGTAGATTGTTTTGCATATTCGATATAATTCATAATTGAATCATAGGCATTTTCGTCGATAACGGCATTCACAAAGTTTTTAAAATCGCGCACATCGCCCACTTGTATTTCGGCACACATCTCCACAAGATAGGCTTTAATTTGCTTCCACAACGATTTGGGAATATACGCCCGCGAAGCTGCCGAACATTTTTGCCCCTGATACTCGAAAGCGCCTCTTACAATGCCCACTGCCACTTCCAAAGTGTTTGCCGATGGATGCACAAAGATAAAGTCCTTGCCGCCCGTTTCTCCAACAATGCGCGGATAGGATTTATAATTGGTGAGATTGTCGCTGATACTGCGCCAGAGCGAATTGAAAGTATTGTTTGAGCCTGTGAAATGTAAGCCAGCCATATATTTATTAGCGACCACCGTATTACCAATCAGGGCGCCACTGCCCGGAATAAAATTCACCACCCCATCAGGCAAACCGGCTTCCTGAAATATCTTCATCAGATGATAATTAGACAAAACGGCTGTGCTGGCAGGCTTCCACAGGGTGGTGTTTCCCATAAGCGCCGGCGACATATTGAGGTTTGAGGCAATGGCAGTGAAGTTAAACGGACAAACCGTAAACACAAAACCCTCCAATGGACGGAATTCCATACGGTTCAGCTGATCGAAACCCGATTTGGGTTGTTCCGAATAAATGTTCGAGGCAAAGTAGGCATTGTATCTCAGGAAATCAATGCTTTCGCAAGCCGAATCAATTTCAGCCTGATAGGCGTTCTTGCTTTGTCCCAACATTGTGATGGCATTGATAAGATAACGATAGCGGGTAGATATAAGTTCGGCAGCTTTTACCAATATCGAAGCTCTTACAGTCCATTCGATATTCGACCACATTTTATGGGCTTCAAGAGCTGCTTTTATTGCCATTTCTATCTCTTTTTCCGTTGCCATGTGGTAGCAAGCCAACACATGAGCATGATCGTGAGGCATGACCACTTTGCCCATTTTGCCCGTTCTTACTTCTTTTCCGTTTATAATAAGAGGGATTTCAATTTCGGTAGATTGAGCCATATCTATTTCTTTTTCAAGCAGAAGCCTTTCGTTGCTTTGAGGCGCGTAACTTTGAATTTTTTCGTTTTTAGGCTCATCGAAATTAAAAATGGCATTGTTCATAGTGTGTGTTTAGTTTAAATTAATATCGAGTTGCAAAATTATTCAATTCGTTGAATCTATGAAATTATTTTTCAAATTTGTTCTTTAATTTTTATTCATCAATTGATTTCTTAATCTGTTTTTGATTATTTCTGACACTTTATTGAAATGTTGAAACACTCAACTTTATTAGTTTCTAAGCTATTAGGATAATCCACATGATTTACTATACAGCCACCTTCACCGCAACTTTAACTGGATAAACTATCAATTCTTGATACTGTCTCATTTCCCTGAAACAAACCCATCCTACTTCCAATATAAACACACTTTCT
>JBAWXL010000089.1:0-15436 GCA_037144095.1 Bacteroidota bacterium | reverse complement strand
TCTTCACTGCAAGTGCAATATTCTTCACTGCAAGTGCAATATTCTTCACTGCAAGTGCAATATTCTTCACTGCAAGACGCATGTTCTTCACTGCAAGTGCGATATTCTTCACTGCAAGACGCATGTTCTTCACTGTAAATTAGCACTATTTTAGTGCAGAAAACAGGTTAATAATCTGAACATCAACTTATAAAAAAATAGTCCCAAATTTCAAGTCTCAAGACCCAAGATTCGTCCCCCTTGGAATTTTGAATTTGAAATTTGAGACTTGGAATTTTAAACGCTTAGTTCTTTCTGAGCTTTCTGGCGTTCTTTAGCTTGTAGTTTTCCACACAAAACACATTGCAGTAGGTGTTTTCAAAACCATTGCCTTTTGTTGATGTGAAAACATAATGCGATTGCAGACCAGTGTAGGGATATTTTTCGATGCAATTTTCGAAATGTGTGCCATATTTCATCAGTGCGTTCATAAAACAGAAACAAATATCATATCCCTGAAAAGCAAACTTTTCCAGCTCAGGTTCAATCTGAAAGCGGTTGCGAAATTTAGAAACGAAGCTCTTAACTCCTTCATCGTCATAGTCTACATAAGAAGGTCCGAACAGATGGAGGCGATTTTCGATAAAATATTCGGTTTCGATGTTGTCATATTTTTCCCATTCGGGCATGCCCACCAGCAAGAGGTTAGAGTCTTTCAGCTCGTGGAGGTTGCGAATGTAGTTTTGCAAAAATGCCTCGCCCGAGGAGAGGGTGACTATGATGTTGCAATCGGTTTGTTTAAGTTTTTTTCTGATGCCTTCGATGCCGGCTTCGCTATAAACCACTGTGCTTGGGGCTTTAAAATTCTTATTTTCTTTATAAGCCTCATTGATGATGGGTATGAGTTTTTCGGCATTGCGAAGTTCCTCATCTTTTTTGTTGTGCACAATAATCACATTGGCATTCGGATATTGCGATTGCAAATGTGCAAACAGGTTTTCATATTGATTTTGGAGGGAAGGAATGAGTTTAAACACATTGGGGTAGCCTTTTATCATTTCGTTTCGAGCCGAAAAAGGGTTAATGATATTAATATCGTGTTTTTTGGCATATTCGGCAACTATCTTAAAATTAGAGCTAAACAAGGGGCCAATAATCAAATCCATATCCTGCATTTCCTTCTTTTGAAGAATTTTATGGGTAATGGCGGTGTCTTCCGACACATCGTAGACATAGAATTTAGCCGAAAATCCCATCTTTTCGAGACTGTCAACCGCCAACAAAGCACCTTCATAGAACTGAATGAAAGCGAAAGATTTTTGCGACAGGGGGTCTTTCAGGTCTTCGAGCTTGGTGGTTTGAATTTCAGAAACGTTCACAAGATATAAGGGAAGCATGAGGCAAACATTGTAGGTTTTCTTCAACAGTGGCTTGTCGCAGTCGAAGTTTGAAGGCTCGGTTTTCACTTCCTCCTTTGTTTTTTCCACAGGTTTAACTTCGGAAGGAATAAGGGTGTCGCCACCCCATACATTTATTTTCTCACCTATTTTCAAATTGTCATCTATGCCCGGATTTAATGAGCGCAATTCCTGCAGTTTCATACCAAATTTCTTCGCAATTGATGATAAAGTTTCCTTTGCCTGAACGCTATGGCTGCCAACGGGTTTCACAATCGAATCTGTTACAATCTTTTTCTCTTTAGAACCGTTGGGAAGCGGAGTAGTTGGGGTTTTCTCCTTAGTTTTTGGGGTTTCTTTTTCGTTTTTTGGTGCGGGGATTTTTAAAAATTGCCCGGGTTGCAATCCTTTTTTTGTTTCGGGATTCATTTCTTCAATGTCGTCAGTTTTCACTCCATATAATTTAGAAATTGAATACACGGTTTGCCCTTTTGTCACGGTGTGGATATAAAATTTCTTTCCGTTTTCCCAATGAATGGAATCGGATTTGGCAACAGTGTTGTTTTGCTGAGCCGATATTCCGAGGCTGAACATTAAAAGCAGAATTACTATGGAGTATTTCATCTTATTGATATTGATTTACTTATTGTTTAATGATATTGTGATGTATTCATTATGTTCACGGGCGATTCTTCAATAATCTTTTCAGAAAAATCAGTTACAAAGATACTCTAAATTAAAATTAAATTGAATGAAGAGCATTTCTTTTCTTTTGATTTTCCTCCTTGGGTCTTGATATTTTGAATTTTGAATTTGGGTCTTCCCCAAAGACTATTCCCATTCAATGGTAGCCGGGGGTTTCGAGCTGATATCGTAGACCACTCTGTTCACTCCTTTCACCTGATTGATGATTTCGTTAGAAACTTTGGCTAAAAACTCATAGGGCAAGTGTGACCAATCTGCGGTCATGCCATCGGTGGAGCTCACTGCACGTAAAGCCACCACATTTTCGTAGGTTCTTTCGTCGCCCATCACACCCACCGACTGAATGGGGAGCAAAATGGCGGCTGCCTGCCAAACCTCTTTATATAAGTTGGAAGCATGCAAACCGTCGATGAAAATTGCATCCACTTTTTGCAGAATTTCGACCTTTTCGGGGGTAACATCGCCCAAAATACGGATGGCTAATCCGGGACCTGGGAAAGGATGGCGGTTTAATAAGTCTTTTGGCAAATCGAGCGCAAAACCCACCCGTCTGACTTCGTCTTTAAACAGGGTTTTGAGGGGCTCAACGATTTTGAGTTTCATATAATCAGGCAAACCGCCCACATTATGATGCGATTTAATAGTAGCCGATGGACCGTTGACCGACTGCGATTCAATCACATCGGGATAAATAGTGCCCTGTGCCAGCCATGCAGCGCCATCAATGGAATGCGCCGCCTGGTCGAAAACATCAATAAAGGTTTTGCCAATGATTTTGCGTTTTCCTTCAGGGTCGCTGACACCTGCCAGATTATTTAGGAACAAATCAGACGCGTCAACTCCTTTAACATTTAAACCTAATTGGGTGAGGGATTCAAGTACGAGAGCATATTCGTTTTTCCGCAGCAAACCATTGTTCACAAAAATGCAATGCAGATTTTTTCCAATTGCTTTGCTTAACAAAACCGCCGCCACCGACGAATCAACTCCACCTGAAATGCCCATTATCACCTTATCGTCCTTAAGTTGGTCTTTCAATGCGGCAATAGTCGATTCGATGAAAGAAGCAGGCGTCCAGGATTGGACACATTGGCAAATATCGACAATAAAATTGCTCAGAATTTTTGCCCCTTCTGTGGTGTGATACACCTCGGGATGAAACTGTATGCCATAGGTTTGTTCGGAATTCACCACAAAGCCGGCAACTTGCACACTATCGGTGCTTGCCGTAATGTTAAAATGATTTGGCACCTCCAAAATGGTATCGCCATGCGACATCCACACCTGAGCATTGGGCGATAAGCCTTTAAACAGGGGATGATTTGAATCGAAGGTAGAAAGATTTGCCCTGCCATACTCGCGGGTGTTAGATTGCATCACTTTTCCGCCGGCTTGTTTTGCAAGAAACTGAGCCCCATAGCAAACTCCCAGTAAGGGAATCTTTCCTTTTATTTTTTCCAAATTGGGATAGGGAGCATTGGCATCATTCACTGAAAAAGGGCTTCCCGATAAAATAACTCCTTTAACATCTTCAAAATTTTGGAGGTCGAAATTATAAGGAAATATCTCACAATAGACATTCAGTTCCCTGATTCTTCGGGCAATGAGTTGAGTGTATTGCGAACCGAAATCGAGTATAATTATTTTTTCTTTCATAGTGCAAATGTATAATTTAAACCCATCCCCAAATCAAGCTTTTGCTTCAATTTACCTACAAAGATATTAACAGATAGGTCTATTTAATAACAAAACTCAGGGTTTCCATTCTTTTAGGATAGAATCTCTGCCTTCGAGATGCCGGCGAGTATCATTAACAAATTGAAAAAAATCGGCTTTCAATTGTGGCTTCATTTTGTTAAGATAAAGACTATCTCGTTCAAATTGAAGGACGGGCAAAAGGGTATAATGTCGCATATCGTCGGTGCGATAAACCCAATACGGGATATAAGTTGGATGTGCGAAGGTAGTTTTATGGGTCTTTAAATTCTTTGTAATGAGAAAACGAGCCATAATTCCCCCGTCGGTATATTGCTGCCTCTGATTGGAAACAAAATTGCCCAGCGACCAATAAACTAAGGCGGTATCGAGATGTTGATTTCGTGTAATGGTATCGCAAGCTGCCGGTTGAATCACATGGGGATGTGAACCAATAATGATGTTAACGCCATTTTCGAGAAGAAAACGTTCGGTTTTGATTTGATATGCATCGGGCAATCGTTCATATTCGGTTCCCCAATGCATGCAAGCGATGATGATGTCGCAGAGACTGTCCTGGAGGCGGGCTAAATCGTTTGTTATGGCTGTATGGTTGATATAATTAATCACCGCTCCTCCCGAAACGCTGTTGCCATTGGTTCCATAAGTATAGTTTAACATCCCGATTTTGATGCCTTTTATATTCAGGATGTAAGGGTAATTGGCTTTGCGCTGACTATCGTTAGCGTAGATACCTGCTTGGGCTATCTTTTTATTATCAAAGAATTTAAGGGTACGGATTAGTCCGTCGTAATCCTTATCAGCCGCATGATTATTGGCATGAATAATAAAATTAAACCCTACATTAAGGAGTGCTTGCGCAAAACTGTCGGGAGCCGAAAACTTTGGATAGCCGCTATAGGGTTCGCCAGCCAGATTGGTCTCGAAATTTACAATGTTTAAATCTGAATTTTGAAGAAAGGGCTTAATAAAAGTAAAAACTGAATTAAAATCATACGTTTTTGAAGCCCCATCGTAAGCCGCTTGAATTTGTGGCATGTGAGCCATGGCATCTCCTGCCGCAGTGACTATAAGAGTGATGATGGAATCGTCTGCTTTTGGCTGAACATTGCCAACTGCAGAAGTTTTTTGTGTTTCAAAGGGGAAAAGGGAAATCAAAAGAAACAAGCCGACTATTGAAAACAAAACTGAATTCGACCAAGATTTCAGAAATGAAAAATATTTCCGGGAAAAGAAATTATGGAAAAATTTGCAACTCATTTAAATGTTTTACTTTTTAATGAGTAAGCTTTTCTCAATTAACATATTTGGAAATTGAATTGAAATAATATATGCTGAAGGGACTAATTCGGAAACTGGCAAGGTCGCTTTTCCTTCGTTAAACATTAAAGGTTTGGAATAAACCAAAGTTCCCTGCAAGCTATATAAGTTGCATAAAGTGTGAAGGTTTTCAAAAGTGCTTAACGACAGAGTTACATAATTTTCAGCAGGATTGGGTGCGATGTGAAGTTGAATAGCGGCATCATTAGATTTGCTTTCTTCAATACCTGTATAATGACTGGTGAGGGTATTGTAGTATAAAACCGAATCCAATTTAATTACATATATATCACTCGTATATAATCCATCATGATTGGTACTTCCTGTGACAATGCATCCTCCATCAGGGGTGAACATGACATCATTTGAGGTTTCGGTATACAAATCTCCAATGGTTGCCCCATATTTAAGAGAATGATCGTCATTGAGATAATATACCATGATATCTTTTCCGCCACCACCGAAGTTTTCGGTATATCCGGCATAAACAATGGTGCTGTCTTTGCGTTGATGAACCGATTGGATTTCGTCATTTTTAGCGAGCCAAAAGGGCCATTCGTGCCAGAGATAATTTCCGATAGAATCTAATTTTATCAAATAATGGTGTGATATGGAATTGGCAAGGGTATCGGTAGCAACTCCGCCCAATATCACTCCCTGATCTACTGAGGTGCAAACACTATAAGCTATTTCGTTTAATTCGGGGTCACCCATTGAACGAGTCCAAAGGGTATCGCCATCCATAGTGAATTTTGCAAAGTATAAATTCAAATCCCCTGCCCCAAAACTATTAGAACTGCCAGCGGCATAGTAGTTATTATTGTTTGTACTATCCAAAGAATAAAAAACATCTGAACCGCTGCCACCTAATTTACGTGTCCAAATAGTATCACCTATTGAGTTGGTTCGGCAAATAAAAGCGTCATTTTGTCCTGCACTATTAGAATAGGTTTCTCCACAAAAAATAAAACCTGAATCTGCTAAACTGATGATTGAATAAGCCATATCCCAATCATTTCCGCCATACGACTTACTCCATAAAACATTGCAGGCAGTATCGGTGCGAATCAATAACATATCATAACCTTTATCGGAAGAAACATAGGTGTAGCCAATGATTCCATAACCCTGATCTTTGATATAACAAACATCGGTAGCTACTTCGAGGTATCCAAAATCAATTATTTTATCATAAACCATAGCTCCCAACGAATCGATTCTGACACAATAGATATCGCTATTACCATTCACCCCAGTTCTGTTTCCGAAAACCATATAACCTCCGTTGGCGGCAGGTCGACTTGCAACACCGTAATTAAAACCGGGTACACCATAGGTAGCTTTGAAAGTTTCTTGCGAAAACAATGGATGAAGAGAAAAGTAGCAAATAGCTAAAAGCGTTAACAGGGATTTCATGATTGAATAGCTTTGCGAATACGAACTAACTTTTCTAGTAAGGGTTCTAAAAGGGATAAGTCTAACATGTTAGCACCATCACTCTTTGCCTGAGCAGGATTGGGATGGGTTTCGATAAATACACCATTTGCACCTGCAGCAATGCCTGCACTTGCAAGTGAATCAATCAGCCAGGGCTTACCACCAGAAACCCCTGCCCCTGAATTGGGTTGTTGTAACGAATGGGTTACATCATAAATAACAGGGAAGCCATAGTTTTGCATTTCGCTTATGTTCCGAAAATCAACAACCAAATCATAATAACCAAACATGCTTCCTCGCTCAGTTAGCATTATTTTTTCATTTCCATTTTCTTTAACTTTTTCCGCTGCAAACTTCATGATTTCGGGAGAAACAAATTGTCCTTTTTTAATGTTGACTACCTTCTGAGTTTTAGCAGCAGCTATCAAAATATCAGATTGTCGGCAAAGGAAAGCAGGGATTTGCAGAACATCGACATAAGGTGCTGCCAATTCAGCTTCTTGCGCAGAATGAATATCGGTAACAATAGGCAACATGAAATTATCACCTATTTCCCTTAAAATTTCCAATGCCTTAATATCTCCTATTCCTTTAAAGGAATCAGACTTTGAACGGTTGGCTTTGCGATAGGATGCTTTAAATATAAAGGGAATTTGTAAGTTATCACAAATATTTTGAATCCTTTCAGCTATCGAAAAAGGAGATTCTGCATCTTCAATAACACAGGGACCTGCTAATAAAATAAAATTGCCACTTTCTAAGTGTTTGATTTTTGGTATGAAGGGAATTTGAATTTTCATGTTAGAAGGTTTATTTAAAATGCTTTGAAAGGAAAATCCCAATACCTTCACCACCGGTTGAGGAAGGCGAAATAAGTCCATTCAGGAATTGAGAATAAATTAAAAGAGAAAAGCCTTTCCATTGGCTAAATCCGGCAGAAGCGCCTATATTCATATCTCCATAACCACCATATTGAATCATAGGAGTCAGGAAAAACAAAGGAGATATATGCCACAATGCCTGAATTCCGATGTAAGGTTTTTGATATGAAAAAACGGTATATCCACCTTCAACAGTCAAAAGGAATTTGTTTTTAAACAGAGGTTGAATATAAAACAATTTTAAATTGATAGGTGTATAGGTAATGTATTGACTTTTATTACTACTAAAAACAATTTCATTTTTAAGACTGTCTAATTCATTCTTGAAAATATCTTTTGGAATATTAAATATATCATTGATTTCAACACCCCTGAAATGAATTGCTGTATCAATGGAATGGTCAAATGATTGATTGTTCCATTCAATATAACCTAGGTTTTCGATGGAGATGCCAATGGAGTTCTGATGTTTGAAGGTATATTGATATGCCAAATCCAAGTTAGGACCCCAACCATTGAACTTGAAAAAAGAACTATTTGCAGTATCTGTTTGCTGAATATTTGCATTTAAACCTACATAAACATGTTGTCCGCCGGTTTGAGTATAAAATTCTCCATTATTAACATCAACCTTCATGTGGTTTTGACCTAAATTTAAACCCATTGCCACCTTTAGAGTATGAAAGCCGGACTTATCAGGGAAATTATAAGTTAAACCTGCTTTTATCTGCATATAATTTAGCGACTGAAAACCTGAACGGGTGAACTTGGCGGTTTTTTCAATAAAATCATTATTCCCATAAAAAACTAAACGAAAAAGATCGTCGGTATAGCGCATTTCATCAATTGTATGTTGGGCAATTTTGATAAACAAATGAGTTGGATTGTCCTGATTTTTCAATACATGATTCCATTCAAGTTCGGTTTGCAACATATAACCAAGCGAATTGATTGAATTCATTCTTTTTAGTGAACGATTTTTGATGTCCTGCGAAATAAAATCGCCCTGATAATAGGCATTGATAAATTCATTGGTTAATCCATTTGAATTTACTTCAATTTTCGCTTTTGCTGTGATGGTTTCATTATGAGCTGTATCAGTTGAAAGTATGAAACTTTGTTCCTGCGAAAAGCCAATCAAAGGGAATAATATTATTAATATGAACCAAATGCTTTTCATCTTATACTAATATTATAATTGAAATTGCCTGAAAGTGTAACATCCATTTTGTAGTCTTTATAAATATTCACAGGATGTTGCTGATCAACGGTATTGAATTTAGCAAAAATGGAAATATGCTTAGTGTTTTTTAACTTAAGAATATCAAACTCATTGAGGGGGATGCTAATAGTGGTTTTCGTTTTTTCGGTAACCTTTCCATTGTTATCCAATAAGCCTGGCAAAACTTCCTGATTCGACATCAAAGTGTGGATTTGAATATTGTTTGCATCGAAAAGCTTTAATTGCAAGTTTGCTCCAAGTGGAAAACCGTTTGAGGCATATAAATAGAAAGTTCCCGAATTCACATTTTCCATAGAAATAGTAAAGGAAGTGGTGTCGGCAATCAGCAAATCATGTGCTATGATAGAAAGCGGAATTTCGACCTGAAATGAAGCATTAAAACCATTCCCATCATAATAAAAATCGTTACCGGCTGAAACATCACCCAAAGGATTAGAATTAATGATGAGATGATAGCCAATGATATCGGGAAAGTTTTCGAGCAAAGCTGCTACATTGGAATTTGATAAATCATAGGTGTAATCAGTTGCCTGAACCGGATGGGCAGGATTAAAAGTCTCAAGCGCACGGCTGATGTTTTGCGGCTGATTGATGATAGAACTTGCCAGATTAATAGTTTGACCATTCAGGTTGTGGGTGCACCAAAAACTTTTAATGGTAGCTCTTGCATCAACACCCAATCCGTTGTGAACAAACAGTTTCATGGAGATATCGTGAAAGTGGATGCTTCCGCTTATGATTTTATTGAACAAACCCAGATAAGATGTTTCGGGACCAATTTCAAAATTGCTACTTCCGAAATAGCCTTTGGCATATCCGATTTCAATATTGTTGAACATTGAAGTCATCACCACGGCATCGAAAGTGTTTACATTCACCGGCTGGGCATTGTCGGCAACTTTGATGATCCCTTGTATGGGCAAAGTGTTGATAAGATTATGATTGATTCCGGTTAGGTCGAAAGTGTAGCCTGAAATGTCGTAGGTTTTATAAATGGTGTTGGGGTTTTCGATATGAGAAGGCAATATCTCGTGAATGCTAAAGGGAACGCCATTCAGATTGGCTGTGGGGAACGAATAGGAGATGTCTACTTTTTCATTAATGGTGTTTTTGAATTCCACTTTTATGCTTCCTTTTTTAATTTTTATTTGAGAAAGCAAGGCGCTTCCGAAGCTGAACCTTTTATAATCTGTAGAATTAACCAACACTTGCCCGGGTTGAAGCATTCCACTAACAGGTGAATAAAAATAAAGCGTGGACGCGGTATCGGGGAAGTTTACGAGCGAATCGACCGATAGTTCATAGAGCTTTTTGTCATAAACTATGGTAATCGCATTGGAAGAATTGGTCTGCATTAAGGAATCGGGAATGATTTGATCGACACCCAGGCTAAATTGGATTAGGGGCACAGTTACATCTGTTTCCCAGGAAGGAGTTCCCTTTCGGCAGGAGAACATCGCAACTATTAGCAGCGTAAATACATAAAAAATGGTCTTCTTCATCAATGAAAAGTTTTGTAAAAAGCCTTATGGGCAATGGAAAGCAACTCTTTGTCGCCTTCGCTATCGCCATAAGCAAAGATAGTATAATAATCCGAAAGTAGATATTCTTCATTAATTCTTTGAACTTTTCCTTTGCCCCAACAATTGGCACTGGCAAATCTACCTGTTATTTTCCCATTCACAACTTCAATTTCGGTGGCTATCAAATGCAACTGATGGGCATCGCACCAGGGCTTCAGAATGAAGGAAAAACCGGCACTTACGACGACTACTTTGTGTTGTTGGGCGATATGCCACTGAATTCTTTCCATAGCTTCGTGTTTGACATAGGTAGGGAGCTTGCTTAATGAGAATTGGTTTGCAAGGGCGCTAACTTCTTCGAAAGATTTGTTTTTATAGAAGCTGGAGAAAATAAATACTTTTGAGTTGTGGTCGCTGATGAGTTTTAGTTTGTAGAGAAGAAAGATGGGGGTGAGCAATAAGAGTCGGAGGAAGAAACCAAATCGTCCGTGGGTGATCAATAGAAATTGAAGGAAACTATCGTTGTTGGTGATGGTTCCATCGAAATCGAAAAAGGCAATTGAAGGTGGGTTTGTTTCCATAAACTTTACACTGCGAAGATAGCGATTTTTTTTAAATGTGCCCAATTGGATTAAAAGAGGAGGGGGGAAGACCCAAGTTCCAAATTCAAAATTCAAAGACCCAAGAGGGTTCTCGCAAATTGATAGTGTTTTTCATTGCCGTTGTGCCTTAACAATGGACAAATAATAGAATTTTTCATTGCCGTTGTGCTTTAGCCAACGGTTAAAATGCTAAAAAGAATATTAAAACTGCAAGTCAAAAAAAAGCAGTCCGAAAAAATTAAATGAAAGTCTAAGATTAAGCCGGGCTGATGATGAAAGTAATATCGCCTCTGGTTTCCAGATCTTCATTTTTCACCATCACATATTTGTAAGCTACATTTCCTAACGAAATTGGATTGACTTTAACGGTTTGTCCGGCTGCAAGCGTATACCAAACCAACACATTAGAATTCGCTTTAAGTGCCAATCCTACTTTAAGTTCAACAGATCCGTTATTGGTCATCGTAACCATTTCGCCGGCTTTGAACAGGTGTATACAAATTTTCTTAATGATATGTGCCGGAACCAGCATCGTATATTTTTTCTCACGCGTTGCCTTATAGATAAGTTCCATTGGGAAAAACGCAAGTGCTTTGCTCGGATTATCAATAAACACCATTATCAAACCACAATATACATACCACAAACCCTTTATGCAAGTGTTTCTTAGCGTATTAATATCAGATGTATCATCTTTAACAGCTTGTTTATCTTCCGCTTGATTTCCCTTTTTCGCCGTAAAAGCATCAGCGAAAAGCTGAATCTGAGCTTTCAATGTAGCCAAACTTGCATCATCGCCAATTGCTGTAATCAATGCATTAATCCGCATCAAACGAGCTTTGCGCGAGCCTTGATAAAAACTACTCAAGCCCCCAATCAGCAGCCTGTCGTATTCTTCAGTGCCTTCGTCATACACTGCCACAATTTGTTTTTTCCAACTTTTTAGCTCCAATTTGGTCCCCTTAACCGTGGTTACTATTTGTTTTGTAGCCGATTGTTGAAATAACTTATCTGCTATTTGTTTGGCAACTTCAACCTGAAAAGCCGCATTTTTGGGGGCATAATACGTATTCAAGTCATTAATTCGGGTGTCGGTACCTTTTTTATTAAATACGTTAGTGGCAACCACTTCCGATATTTCTGCAGCGTTAGGAATGCTGCTTTCCATTGCGAGCTTCAATGGATTTTTACCCATATGTGTTCCTACTGGTGATGACATAAATTGCTGTTTTTTATTTTAAATATATAGTAATTTAAATTTTCAGCAAATATAAAAGATTTATTTGAATAATCACTCTTTAATTTGAATTATTTTTCCCCTTTTCTATTGAATTTTTTCTCTAATCCAATATTATCAAGGTTTTGAGAGCAGAAAAAAGTTATTAACTTTTTTTGTTTATTCATTTCTTATCGATAATTCAGCTCCATTAATAATATAAAAACACTTTTTGTTGAAGCTGAATTATCACTCCATTTTATAATTATGTTTTTGAATGAAAATAAATTTTCAATGCAAAAGGATTAATCAAGATGCATCGTAAATTAATTTACCATCCATAATGATTAATCAAAATGGGCCGTAAATCGATTTACCATCAAAAGTGATTAATCAAAATGGGCCGTAAATCGATTTACCATCAAAAGTGATTAATCAAAATGGGCCGTAAATCGATTTTCAATCAAAAGTGAATAATCAAAATGGGCCGTAAATCGATTTTCAATCAAAAGTGAATAATTAAAATGGAGTGAAACAAATTCTCATTCGAAAATATAAATATAAAATGGATGAAAAATTTATTTTCATAACGCCAGAACTTAATATTATAGGTCAAAAGCAGCGTTTCTACTCAAAATATATTTCTATGATGAATTGATTATTACAAAACGAAAAGTTTGAAATAATGAGTTTTCTTTTTGAAAAAATGTTTTTTTGTGATAGGAAATTGAATTAAGTGAAATTTCAGGTCTTTAAATGATTTGGATATTTAAAAATGATGTATCTTTGTGGAATGAATAGGGTAATAAGAATATGATAAAAAGAATAATATTTATTTTAATATTTTTTTCTTTATACCTTTGTTCAATAGCACAGTTTAGCATTGGTTTGGAGGGTGGGGCAGCTATTTCTTTTACGAAAACTCATATCGAAACTATCTATAAAAACACACAAAGCTTTGATAAAAGCCATCCGCTCTGGATTACTCCAATAGGTGGTCTAATGGTGAACGTTTTCTTTAATAAACGGTTTTCGTTGCAATCGGAAATTCTTTATGAAAACGAAGGATACGGAGGTTACAATAGGAATTATCCTTTGGGTTATATTTATTTCCCTGAAATGATAAGATATAAAATACCTCTAAACACTGCATCTGATATGTCATTTTTTATTGAAGCAGGTGCTTATTTTTCATATTGTTGTTATTATTCAAATATTAATTTTTTATTTTCAGGCTCTCATAATATTTCGAGGACTGATATAGGCATGATTACTGGTTTAGGTTATAAACAAGAATGGGGTATAGGACAAATTGAATTTTGTTTGAAATTTGAACATAACTTTATAGGACAAAATACTACTTCATATCTTAATGAAGGAGAGATTTCTAACACTGCTTTTTATAATATATTAAGTTTAACGGTAGGCTATAGTTTGCAGGTTGAAACCATAAAGAAATTATTGCATTCTGTTAAACATGAAAAAAAGAAATGAGGGGATTTTAAGTTATTTGATTGAAAAATCAGTTTAGGATAAAAAATTATATCTTTGTGGGATGATAAACGTAATACCATTTCAAAGAAAACTTATTTGTATCCTGCCCAATTTGGGAGGATTGTCATAACTTTTGGGAAATGTATGCGGATAATAAACAAGTTATACACAACTAAAGAACTAACAGAATATGGAGAATTTTGTAAAGATTGCTGAAATTGTCACAGGTTTTGCTGCATTCATTGCGTTATTTCTGACATTCTTTCAATTTCGAAAAACGGATAAATCTTCAAAAGGCAAATTCTTACTAGATTTAAGAGAGTTATTCTCTAATGATAGACGTTATCAAATTCATCTTAAATTAAGAAATGGAGAAAGAGTAAATAATTGGTCTGACATAGATGATTATATGGGTCTTTTTGAGATTTGTGAAATAATGATAAAAAACGGTACAATATCATTCGAAGAGTTTGATTGTCTATACCGTTATCGAATTATAAATATTGTAAACAATAAAACTATCGTTTTTTTTAAACTCGATTTAGAATCGAAATCTTGGAAAAACTTTTATTGTTTATTAAGTAGATTATTCCCTGAGGCAAAATTAGAAATTGCTAATTTAAAGAATCATAGTGTTAATATTAATAATCTACATTGGGTAACCTACAGAAGACAATTTTATCAATTATGGCATCAATTTATCAATATAATATGATAGCTGTAAATAACAGTACCTATGACCAATAACCTATGAAAGAGCAAATTGAAACAGCGAACCCCGCACAAACTTTGTACCTTTGGACAGTGACGAACCCCGCAAAACGGCTTCTGTGCATAGCTGTGGAACGTTGGCGATAATTAAAACAATCTGTTGTTGTAAATGTAAATACTTTTAACCTATGATAATATCAATTTTTAAAAAACAATCAGATAATTTAGGGGTTGGAATTGGCACCGGATTCTTTATTACTTCAAAGATAATTCTAACAGCGTATCATAATGTTAACTTAAATTCCGGAGAAGAAATTTCTTTCTATACAACGATTGGTAATTCATTTTTCAATTTGAATTTAATTAATTATAATTGCCAAAAAGATTTAGCTAAGTTTGAAATTATAGGATTTGAATCTGAATCATACTACAATCTTTCGACATCTCTGCCTGTACTGAGCCAAAAAGTAAATTTACTTGGATTTTCAGTTGATACTAATGAAAAAATGCCAAAACTGATTGTAAATAATATTAAGACAACCGTACTTGATGTTATTAGAGAAAGAAGAACAACTGGTGACATTTATGAATGTAATCTCATATTTCAAGGGTTTATGCTCAACACCGTCTCAACAGGAGGCATGAGTGGTGGGCCAATTATTAATGACACTGGTGAAGTACTAGGTGTTTTAACAGGTAATGACAGATTTTATAGAAATTTGCCAATAGAACCAAATAACTGGGAAGCCAAAGCTTTAATTATTGGAATCAATGAAATTGAAACTTTAAATGATTCAAATTGACAACTTCTATAGATATCATTAAAAAACAACTATTGCAATTTCTTTTCCGTTAGCATCCATTAAAAAATGAAAAAGTTAATCATCATATTTATATTGATCATCATTGGCTTGATACTTTCATGGTATTTTGATATTTGGCATAAGTCTGACGAGTCGATTAATGAACTTATTGGACAAAACTACGATTATGCGTGCAAAATATATTTCAGGTCTGAGCCCGATAGCTTCTATGAAGTGAATATTAACCATAAACTAAATGAATTTGACGGGGGAATATTGAATAAGAAGAGTGTTCTGACTGACTCGATTGTTCGGGTGTTTACGTGGAATTTTTGTGCTTTTAAAAAGACTATTTGGGTGGGCAAAACGAAGAGAATGAAGAATGAAATAGTTGATGCTATTCGATATA
>JBAWXL010000088.1:0-15437 GCA_037144095.1 Bacteroidota bacterium | reverse complement strand
AACATCGGTAGGTGGCTCCCTTTCTGGTGGAAACACACCTTTATGTAATGGAGTTTCTACCGGAACATTAACATTAAGCGCTTATACAAGTACTATTACCCGCTGGGAAAAACAAGTGAACTCAGGAGGATGGACAACGATTTCCAACACAGGAACCACTTATTCAGAAATTCCTTCCTCAGTGGGAACATGGGAATATCGTGCTGTAGTACAAAGTGGTGTATGTCCTGAAGCTTATTCCAATTCTATTCTTATTGTTGTAAATCCCTTACCTGACCCCGTGAGTGTGGCTACTGCAGGAACCTATTGTACCAACACCACTTTAACGGCAAGCGGTGGTAACGGAGGAACAATTTATTGGGAAAATACGGCTTCTAACGGTACTTCAACAGCCACTCCGTCTTCTTCTGAATTGGTGAGTGCAAGTGGTACTTATTATTTCAGAGCTCAAACTGATTTGGGTTGTTGGGGAACACAAGGAAACGCTGCTGTTACCATTAATGTGTTGCCTTCTATTTCAACAAATCCCACAGCAAAAGTATATTGTGCCGGAGGCTCTACTACCTTTAGCGTTACAGCGACAGGCACCCCAATCCTGACTTATCAATGGCAATATTTTGATGGAACTTCCTGGACTAATGTTAGTAATAGCACACCTACAGGTGCAACTTATACAAATGCAACTGCTGCTACTTTGACTGTGGCTGGCGTAACAGCTGCCGGTGTATATGAATATCAATGTATTGTGACTAATTTATGCGGAACTGCTACTACTAATTCAGCCAGTTTGACAGTTCATTTGAATCCAACAGTAGGAGTAAGTCCAACCTCTGCATTATATTGTGGTGGAACTCCTATTACACTTACAGCTAATGGTGCTAATACCTATGCATGGACTCCTGCTACAGGATTAAGTGCTACTACTGGAGTAAGCGTAAATGCAAGCCCTGCGTCTCCCGTTATTTACACTGTTACTGGGACTGATGGTTATGGATGTAGCAGTACTGCGGCTGCCAATATTACTGCAGGACCTGCACCTTCTGCCGTTACCATTAATCCTGCTACAGCCTCAATTTGCCCTGGAGGAACACAAGCCTTAGTAGCAAGTGGAGGAGCAATTAATGGAAACTTTATAAATGAAACATTCAATGGTGCCTCTTTACCAGCAGGATGGGGGACAGTAATAAACTCTTCAGGTTCTACGGTTTCACCTACAAATAGTAATTTGGCTGGTGGTTCAGCATATGAAATTAATATGAATACGGCTGGAGCTTCAAATGTAGCAGGACAATCACTTCGATTATATTATGGTCCAATCAATACAAGTGGTCTGACTTCATTGAATCTTCAATGGAATAATGCTTTAAGTATCTATTCTGTTTTGAATTATCCTTATACTATTTCTGTTCAAACAAGTTCAGATCTTGCAAATTGGCACAATACCTCATGGGTATCAGCAACCCCTCCATCTGTCGGTTATTCCAGTACAATAGCATCGACCACTATTACAACATCTGATGTTGGATCTTCTACATTTTATGTAAGCTTTTATATATCAGGAAATGTTTATGGATTATTCCATTGGTATATTGATAATGTTAATCTTACAGGGGCTGTTCCCACCACTATTTCCTGGTCTCCCACCACCGATTTATATACCAATTCAGGCGCTACTTCCGCATATACCGGCGGTGCAGCTACAAGCCTTTGGTCTAAACCCTCATCAGATATTACCTATACTGCCACCGCTACAAGCGCAATAGGTTGTACGAGTTCTGGTTCATCTACTGTTACCATCAATCATGTTGCAGCTCCCTCAGGTAATGCAGCACAATCTGTTTGTTTTGCCGGAACAGTTGCTAATCTGCTAGCTACAGGAACTGCAATTAAGTGGTATGATGCTGCAACGGGAGGCAATTTGTTGCTATCGACTACCCCACTAAATAACGGGGGCACTTATTATGCCAGTCAGACGGTTGGAGGCTGCGAAAGCCCGAACAGGTTAGAAGTAACAGTTACTATTAATAGCACTGCTGCACCAACAGGAAATCCTACACAGGTGTTTTTAAATGCTGCTACGGTAGCAGATTTGGTTGCGTTAGGCGTTGATGTGAAATGGTATGATGCATCAACAGGAGGAAACTTACTTCTTTCGACTGATTTATTAGTTGACGGGCACAATTACTATTCAAGCCAAACTATTGCAGGTTGTGAAAGCCAAACCCGATTTGAAACTTCAGTGGTTATTATTCTTATTAAAACAGTTAATCTCCATCTATTTTTACAGGGATTATATGATTACAACGTTGGGAACAGCATGGTAGAAGCTCAGGATATAGACTGGGGTACCGGATTAACTTTTGCTAAATATGGAAGCGGAATTGCCGACAGAATTCAGGTATTACTCTATGAGGGAACTCCTCCTTTTACAAGCCCACTCGTAAATATCAGTGGGATTGATTTACATACCGATGGCTTAGTTTCTTTCCAAATTTCTCCAAACTTTAATGGGAACTATTACATCAGGGTGATTACTCGTAACCACTTAGAAGTGTGGTCAGCTAATCAGGTTTCTTTCAATACATCTAATGTAAATTATGACTTTACAACTGCTGCTTTACAAGGTTATCAGGCTCCGGGTGGTATTGACCCACAAGTCTTGTTAACTAATGGAAAATATGGCTTCTATCTTGGCGATTTAGACCAAAGTCTTGGAGTCGATTTTGATGACTTCAATGTTTTTGAACCTTATCTTACGGATGGAACTTATGGGTTTTGCATTGCCGATTTTAATGGGGGTGGATTGGTTGACTTTGATGATTTCAACTTGTTTGAACCTGTGCTAAATTTTGGTCCGTTTGCCCAATATCCGGGAATGGCGAAGAAGTAGAAGTGCCTAAAGTACTTGAAGTTTGGAGTGCCTAGAGTTTAAGTGCTGATTAAAAAACAAACCCGTTTGGTTTTAAAGCCTGACGGGTTTGTTGTTAATAAGTATGAGGAATAAGTCTCAGCGACCCAACAAGCTCAGCAACCAACTTCTACTGATGAAGTATCAGAGCAGAAACAATAGGACCAGGTTGTCCCAATTTGCCTTTATTACTTTCGTAAACTCCATAAAAGTAAGCATAAATTTTTGAATTGCCCGACAAATCGATGCCATCAAAATTTATTGCAATTTTACCTCTTTTAGCGTTGCCATACAGACTAAAATCGGCAATACTCTTTGGAGGAGTTATTCCAATATAGCGATATACTTTTGCAAACTTCATACCAGCAGGAAGCTTAGTACTCTTTTGATTTTCACCACTTACCACTCTAAGCTCCATTTCGCCCAACATATTTTTTAAAACGGTGATAACTGGTTGTTTAAATTCAGGTGAATCACTTGCGCCTTTGCTTGGTTTTTTGGCAAGTGGAGTGCCAAATTTAATATTTGCCACCATCCACTCATGATTATTGCCAAATGCGGCAATTTTAAGTAGTAAACGATGTCCATTTACATTATAGCTTGAATAGTCGCGGAGCGATTTGATGGTATCATTAACCAACTTGCGTTGATCGGTGGTGATGGTTTTTTTGTTACTATATGATTCAAGAAATGGAACAAGAATTTGGCGTGCAGAGGTCCAATATTCGCTCTCCTCTAGCTCCCAATGCCAATCTTGCCATCGGTGAGTTCCAACTCCGCCGGAACCCTGGCTTAATTGTAAATCATCCACTCCTTCAATATAAATTATTGCAGGAATAGTCTTAACTGGAATGTTTGTTGTACCCATAAAAAATTGTTTTAATTTGTTAATAACTTGGTTTTATGTTTATTATTATTCATATTTTCTCAAAGTAAGCTTTGGTTCAATCAAAGTAAGCTTTGGTTCAATCAAAGTAAGCTTTGGTTCAATCAAAGTAAGCTTTGGTTTTTCTTAGAAAGGCTTTTACTAATTCTCCCAAAATCTTGCTTTTTTTTCAGTTCAATTACTCATTTATACAAGTCAATAAACTCTATTTTTAGCCGGATGGTCTCTTCAGTTAGCTTCCCTCGAAATACTTTGCAAAGGTATATCGTATTTGAAAAAAAGCATTACGTTTTTCGGAAAACAAATTACGTTTTTCGGAAAATATTTAGGTGCTATTTCATTCACTAAATTGTAATTTAGAGCCTAGCCTGAAAAAAATGAAACAATAATATATTGCAACAGATTCACTGATTATTAATTTAAAATACTTTGATAATCTGAGCAATCAGTGGCAATGCTTCTAAAATTATTTCAGAAAAAAGCTTATTCAGATTAAACTCAATTTTCAAACCTGAAATCATTTCTGAACTGTTCAGGAGTTTTGCCCGCAGCTTGCTTGAATTGTGCACAAAAATGTTCCTTATTTTATTGGCATAAAAAATTGCATTTGCTAGTTGAATCCACCTAGTTGAAAAATAAATTTTAATTGAAGACTTGTTTTCGTTTTTTTTGTATTTTTACAAGTTCATTCTGAAGCGCTACTCTGTAATAAATTATATTCAATTAAATAACTTGTAATTTACTAAAAAAAGCTCAATGAATTTGTTTAGTGGTATTTATCATGGCAATTCTATTGGAATTAGGTTTCAAAGTCAAGAAGTTTATCTAATCTAAACAAACAGAAAAATTTAGAAAATAATAATGGAAAGAAAAGAAAAAACAAATATAGAACATAAATCAATTTAATAACAAACTCTCATTGAAAGGAGTGAGAAAAAACGAACTTAAAATGCAACATTAAATTTAATCTTTGATTTTGCATTTCAATTAAATCATCAAAAAAATCAAATTAACTTAAATTATTAATTTATGAAAAAACTTTACACAAATGTTTTAGGAAAAGCCATTGCTACTTTGATCGTGATGGTTGTTTTCATTTTAACCCATTTAGAAGTTCAAGCTCAAATTACCATTGGGACCGGGACTTCTACATCCTCAACTGCCCCTATTGACAGATATTTTAATTATAGTTGCAGTGAGCTGTTATATTTAGGTTCTGAGATAGCTACAACCGGAAATATAACTACTTTAGCATTTTATAAGGGATCAGGGACATCTAATCTTTCAGTCGCAGGAGTTACAATATACATGAAAATGACTGCTGCAACATCAGTAACAAGTCCGGCAAATAGTAGCGGTTATACTCAAGTTTGGACAGGCTCATTCCCTAATTCAGGGACAAGCGGGTGGCAAACAATTACATTAACGACTCCATTTAATTACTCAAGTACCTCACAAAATCTTGCAATACTTGTGGTTAAAGGTTATGAAGCATATTCTTCAAGCAGACCTTATTACAGTTATACAACCACAACGGGTAATAAATGCTCTTATTACGTAGGTGACTCAAGTCCATGGGCAAGTGGTTCAACTTCTATGACAACCACAACTTCACGACCTAATCTGCAAATTACCATACAAGCATCAAGCCCTTGCTCCGGGACACCTACTCCGGGAAATACCATAAGCACAGCCAATCCAGTATGTAGTGGTGTTAGTTTCACACTTTCCTTGCAAAATGCCACATCGGGAAGCGGGCTAACATATCAATGGCAATCCTCAACTGATAATAGTACTTGGACAAATATTAGCGGAGCCACCTCCACCACTTTAACAACTTCTCAAACTGTTGCCACTTATTACCATTGCATTGTAAGCTGCTCGGGCAATCCAGGTACTTCTAATGCTCTGCAAGTGACAATAAATCCTCCTTCCAGTTGCTATTGCATACCTTCCGGAAGTAGTGCATCTTACTATATTAGTAGTTTTTCAACAACTGGGGGTATTACAAACATTACAAATACTAGTTCAGGATATTCAACAGGTGGTTACGGTAATTTTACTGCTATGTCAGTTTCTCAAGTTCAAAATTCTGTCGTAAACTTTTCTGTCACAGAGACAGGTGGGACACAAGGTTTTGCAATATGGGTTGACTGGAATCAAAACGGGACATTTGAAACTAGTGAGCGCGTTTATGTTACAAGTGGATACGGAAGTAGTGCAAGTGGTAGTTTTACTGTCCCAATTACAGCCGTAGTAGGCAATACACGAATGAGAGTGCAAGGTAATTATTCGAATTCAGCTCCATCCGACCCATGTGCAACTAATATAAGCGGCGAACATGAAGATTACACATTTACTGTAATAGCTACCGGTTCATGCTCTGGCACCCCCACAGCAGGTACAGCTGGAAGCACGCCTCAATCAATTTGTTCCGGAGCAACCGCAATTATGTCAGTTAGTGGTTATTCAGCCGGTCTTACCGGAATAATATTCCAATGGCAACAATCATCAGACGGTTCAACTAACTGGCTTCCTGTATCAGGAGGCAGCGGAGCCACTACAACTTCATTCACAACAGCTGCATTAAGTTCAACTACATTTTACCGCTGTGCAGTAACCTGTACCAATAGTTCATTGACAGCTTATACCAATAATGTAGAAGTTGATGTGACAACACCTTCAATAAGCTCTACCACTCCTGGTAGTCGTTGTGGTGCGGGGAGTGTAACTTTAGGGGCAATTGGAACAGGAACTTTAAATCGGTATGCTGCAGCAAGTGGAGGAACTACCTTAGGAACAGGGACGACTTTTAATACCCCCTCGATTAGTTCAAATACAACCTATTATGTTGGAGCTTCCAGCGGTGGGTCAACCGGTTCCGTTGGACCAACAACAAATGCAATTGGAACCGGAACAACTTTGAATTATGATTATTATTTAATATTTGATGTACTTGCTTCTTCGATGAACTTATTAGGAGTAAATGTCTATCCAGCTTCAGCAGGCAATGTTACACTCTATATCGCCAATAGTTCAGGAACCATATTAACTACCATCACCTATGCAGTAGCTACCGCAAATGTTAAAACTTATATTCCTATTAATTACACTTTAGCAGCAGGTACAGCTTATAGAATAGGTTACAGCACCACGCTTGGAGGTGTTTCACTTTATCGAAATGATGCAGGTGCTTCTTATCCCTATACCTTACCGGGTGTTGTATCCATAACAGGCAATAGTTTTTCGGGCTACCCAACTTATTATTACTACTGTTATGACTGGCAAGTATCAACGGGATGCACCAGTTCACGAACTCCTGTATTAGCAACAGTTAACCCCTATCCTACTATTACTCCTGCTGCAAGTATTATTGCTTGTACAGGATCTCCTACTTACAATTTAGCTTATACAGCCACCACAGGCTCTCCTGATCAATATAGTATTGACTATGATGTAAATGCTGAAGCTGCAGGATTTACGGATGTTCCATTGACCTCATTTTCATCCTCTCCAATCAGCCTTAACTTACCTGCAGGCATTGCCACAGGAACTTATAATGCTACCATAACGGCGAAAAACAGTGTAACTGGTTGTACCGGTACTACTGCAACCCCTTTTACAGTTAACGTGACCGTTTTCCCAAATATCACTATTCATCCTTCAACAACACCCCAGACTGTATGTCAATATACTACTGCTACTTATTTGTCGGTTTCTGCATATAATGCTACCGCCTATCAATGGTACAGCAATGCTGCCCCAACAAATGTTGGAGGTACTTTACTCAGTGGGGCAACGAGTAGTAGTTATCTTCCTTCAGCAAGTAATGCAGGGACTTTATATTATTATTGTGTTGTTTCAAACACATCTTCCTGTTCAGTAAGCAGTGAAGTTTCCGGTGCGGTAAATGTGTCGGCAAGCCCCACAACTCCGGGAACTATTTCAAGCAACAGCCCCCAATGTAATGGTTCAGCAATACTTTTCACTGCAAGCTCATGCGCAGTAGGTACTTGTTATTGGGTAAGCTCGACTACTGGAATTGAAACTGACAATATGACTTCTTTAAATCCAACTTATACCACTACAACAACTGCAGGAACCTATCATGTATGGATTCGTGCTTTTGATGGTTCATGTTGGAGTTTGCCATCAACTGCAAGCGGCCTGATCAATCCAACATCAGTTGGGGGAGTTTTAACAGGTGGTAACACTCCTATATGTTATGGAGTTTCAACTGGAACATTAACATTGAGTGCTTATACCGGCAATATTACCCGTTGGGAAAAACAACTCAACTCAGGAGGATGGATAACTATATCCAACACCGGAACTACTTATTCGGAAATACCTACCTCAGCCGGAACATGGGAATACCGAGCAGTGGTGCAAAGTGGAGTTTGTCCGGAAGCTTATTCAAATTCTATTGTTATTGTGGTAAATCCATTACCTGACCCAGTGAATGTAGCTACTGCAGGTACTTATTGCACCAATACTACCTTAACTGCAAGCGGAGGTAATGGAGGAACTATTTATTGGGAAAACACAGCCTCAAACGGCATTTCAACAGCTACTCCTTCTACCTCTGAATCGGTGAGTGCGAGTGGTACTTATTATTTCAGAGCTCAGACAAGTTTGGGTTGTTGGGGAACACAAGGAAGCGCAGCCGTAACCATCAATGTTTTACCGTCAATTTCAACAAACCCCACAGCAAAAATATATTGTGCAAGTGGTTCTACCACCTTTAGCACTGCAGCTACAGGAACCACCCCTCTGTCTTACCAATGGCAATATTTTGATGGTACTTCGTGGGCTAATGTTGCCAATGGAACCCCTATAGGGGCTATTTATACCAACTCAACTGCTGCTACTATGACAGTTGCTGGTGTTACTGTTGCAGGCATATACGAATATCAATGTATTGTTACTAACATATGTGGAAATGCTATTACTAATTCAGCCAGTCTAACTGTTAATTTGAATCCAATAGTTGGAGTAAGCCCAACAACAGCCTTATATTGCGGTGGCACACCCATATCATTAACAGCAAATGGGGCTAACACATACGCATGGACCCCTTCTACAGGATTAAGTGCCACTACAGGTACAACGGTAAATGCCAGTCCTGGTTCTCCTATTACCTATACAGTTACAGGAACTGATGGCAATGGTTGTACTGGAACAGCTACTACTAATATTACAGCCGGACCTTCCCCTTCAGCAGTTACTATTAATCCGGCGACTGCCTCAATTTGCCCAGGAAGTATACAAGCTTTAGTTGCAAGTGGGGGAACCATAGGAAGTATTGGAAGCGGAGTGGTTGGAACAGGTTCCGGAACTGCAACCACTTATGATAATCCTTTTTATAGCCTTTGGAGCCATTCACAACAACAAATTCTGATTTTAGCCAGTGAACTTACCGCTGCCGGAATTCCTGCAGGAAACATTACTTCACTTTCAATGACTATAAATTCGGGAACAATAATAATGCCTGATTTTAGTCTAAGTATTGCAAATACATCATTAAATACCATGAGTACACTTGTGACTTCCGGATTTACGACTGTTTACACCAATTCAGCAGGGCTAACTCCAGTAATAGGGGTGAATACAATAACTTTCTCTACTCCTTTCGTCTGGAATGGCACCAGCAACATTATATTAAAATATTGTTGGGGAAATAGCGGTTCAACAAATACAATGAGTAGTACCGCAGTTGCTAATACAACTTCTTATGTTTGTGCGGTAAATGCTCATACTACATCTGCTACATCCGGTTCAATAATTTGTTCAAGCACAACAACCTATTTAACCTATTCGAATCGTCCCAAATATACATTTGGATATACTAGTTCTGTTCCCACCACTATCACCTGGTCACCTGATACTGATTTATATACCAACTCAGGCGCAACAAGCAGCTATACAGGCGGTGCGGCCACTAATCTTTGGTCTAAACCCTCATCAGATATTACGTATACTGCTACGGCCACCAGTGGAATAGGATGTGCTAATTCGGGCACCTCCACCATCACAATAAACCATGTTCCTGCTCCAACAGGCAACGCAACACAAGCTCATTGCATTGGTTCAACTTTAGCCAGTTTATCAGTCACAGGCAGTGCCATTAAATGGTATGATGCCTCAAGCGGTGGTAATTTATTATTGTCTTCTGCCACTTTGGTGGATGGAAACACATATTACGCAACCCAAACCAGCGGAGGATGTGAAAGCCAGACAAGATTTGGGGTTCAGGTGAGTTTAATCAATACTCCCGCTCCAACAGGCGATGTAGCTCAATCAGTTTGTTATATTTCAACTGTGGCGAATTTAGTGGCAAATGGAAGTTCAATTAAATGGTATGATGCAGTAGCAGGTGGGAATTTACTTTCATCAAGTACAGCATTAATTGACGGACATACATATTATGCAAGTGAAACTGCCAATGGTTGCGAAAGTCAGGGGAGATTAGGGGTTACAGCTACTTTTAGCAGTCCTGCTGCACCAACAGGAAATCCTACACAGGTGTTTTTAAATGCGGCTACAGTTGCAGATTTGATTGCATTAGGAGTTGATGTGAAATGGTATGATGCATCAACAGGAGGAAACTTACTTCTTTCGACTGATTTATTAGTTGACGGGCACAATTACTATTCAAGCCAAACTATTGCAGGTTGTGAAAGCCAAACCCGATTTGAAACTTCAGTGGTTATTATTCTTATTAAAACAGTTAATCTCCATCTATTTTTACAGGGATTATATGATTACAACGTTGGGAACAGCATGGTAGAAGCTCAGGATATAGACTGGGGTACCGGATTAACTTTTGCTAAATATGGAAGCGGAATTGCCGACAGAATTCAGGTATTACTCTATGAGGGAACTCCTCCTTTTACAAGCCCACTCGTAAATATCAGTGGGATTGATTTACATACCGATGGCTTAGTTTCTTTCCAAATTTCTCCAAACTTTAATGGGAACTATTACATCAGGGTGATTACTCGTAACCACTTAGAAGTGTGGTCAGCTAATCAGGTTTCTTTCAATACATCTAATGTAAATTATGACTTTACAACTGCTGCTTTACAAGGTTATCAGGCTCCGGGTGGTATTGACCCACAAGTCTTGTTAACTAATGGAAAATATGGCTTCTATCTTGGCGATTTAGACCAAAGTCTTGGAGTCGATTTTGATGACTTCAATGTTTTTGAACCTTATCTTACGGATGGAACTTATGGGTTTTGCATTGCCGATTTTAATGGGGGTGGATTGGTTGACTTTGATGATTTCAACTTGTTTGAACCTGTGCTAAATTTTGGTCCGTTTGCCCAATATCCGGGAATGGCGAAGAAGTAGAAGTGCCTAAAGTACTTGAAGTTTGGAGTGCCTATAGTTTAAGTGCTGATTAAAAAACAAACCCGTTAGGATTTTGTGCCTGACGGGTTTGTTGCTTATAGGGGATTTGAACCATAGATGCTATTTAGGATTTGAGATTTAGAATTTATGATTTTTTTGTAGAATTTAGGCTATTGGGACAGAAAATGATTTGAAGGTTGAACCTTCAGGTCTTATATTTTAATTCTTTTCTATGAGAATAACAATTTTATGTAATTTTACAAATCAAAATTAATCATATGGACTTTACAATAGTCATCCTAATAACAACACGAATACACCTAAGTCAATGCAAATACTTTTTTATCTAAAACAATGGCCAGGAACTGGATTTCAAAAACTTAAAAGATTTTGCTACTTTACATTTTTACAATTTAAACGACTTGCTTTTAAGACAAAATATATAGCTGAGTTTGTATTAACAGATGAATGTAATCTTCGTTGTAAGCATTGTTATTTTTTTAAAGAAGAAAATTTACAGCAAAGTAAAGATTTGCCTTTATCAACATGGGAGAATAAGTTTATTGAGTTATATTCATCTGGGATAAGAAGTATATTGCTTATTGGGGGAGAACCTACATTAAGGATGGATTTAGTTTTGTTAGCACAACGAATTTTCCCTTATATTGATATTTGTACTAATGGTATAGTGAAAATATCTGATGACTATAAAAACAGAATTTTCCTTTCTATTGATGGGAATAAAGAGATACATGATTCGATTAGAGGAAATGGTGTCTTTCAGAAAGTAATTCAAAATTATAGTGGTAATCATAATGTGATTATTGGGATGACCATTTCTAAAGAAAATTATATTGTAATTGCTGATGTTTTACAGTTGGCTGTTGAGAATAAATTTCTTGGAGTAGGTTTTGATTTATACTCAAATAAGTTTGAAATTGATGATGATTTGTACATTACTCCTGACATTAGGAAAAAGATAATTGAAACTTTACGAGTTTTGAAAAAGAAATATCCAAAACATTTGCTTCTTAGTGATAATGCAATAAAGTGGTATGAAACTGCTGATCATTCAGGGGACCATTGCAACTGGAGAAGTGGGACCCTCCATTTTAATTCATCACTTGAAGAAATAGAAGCCTGTGTTCATTATAGCTGTTCTAATTGTGGAAGCTTTTGTGGAGCTAATGGTGCAAATATTAATATTATTCTTAATTTGGAAGATAAACTAAGGCATTTAAATCTATTTCGTCCTAAAAATAAGGCATGAGTTGAATTTGAACATTTTATTTCGAAATACAAGATTAAGTATTTTCAAGTTGCCAAAATTTAGATGCCTTCATATTCAGGATAATAATTGTTAGTAAAAAATAAAATGGAAAGTAAGATTAAAATAAATGGAATATAAATATGATGTAATCATAATAGGGGCAGGTCCTGCTGGATTGGAGTGTGCAAAACAATTTATTCAAACAGATTTGTCAGTGCTAATTATAGAAAAGAATGAAATAATTGGACCAAAAATTTGCGCCGGAGGTTTGACTACGCTAACAAAAGATTTTGATATTCCAGAAGAAAAAACGAGAAATTTTGCTGTTAGAAAGTTTTATATTGGAAACAGACTATATAATGAAAGTATGACGGACCCAATACGAACAATTGACAGACTGGATTTAGGACTGTATCAATTGGGGCAAATTCAAAACTCTGAAAATATTAAAGTTTTAACCGGTACACAAATTAGAACAATAGATAATAATAAAGTCGTAACTAAAAACAAAGAAACATTTTATTTTGAGTATTTAGTAGGAGCAGATGGATCAAACTCTATCGTAAGAAGATATCTTGGATTAAAGTCGAAATTTAATTTCGGTTTTTATTATAATGTTCCTGAGGTTACAAATGAATTGATTTGGTGTGTAAATCCGAAAGAACTTAAAACAGGATACATTTGGGTGTTTCCTCATCAAAAACACACCAATATTGGGGTGTACTTTAATCCAAAAGAAATAAGACCTAAAAAAGCAAGAAAGTGTTTGGAAAGTTATTTAAACAGGAACGATTTCCCTTTCTCGATGCAAGATATTAAAGGTTCTATTTGCAATTATTATTATCAGGGATTTGAGTTTAAAAATATATTTTTAGTCGGAGATGCTGCTGGTCTGTTGCTAAAAGGTACTGGGGAAGGAATATCCTTTGCATTAATTAGCGGAAGAGAGGTTGGAAGAAAAATTCTTAATCCAAATTATAAAACTCAAGAGCTTGATAAAATTCTAAAATATAAGCGTAAACATGAACGCATGCTGAAGGTGTTAGAAATATTTCCAGTTTTACAAACTGTCATTTGGAAATTATATTTTAGTTTGAAAAATATAAAAAAATTTCAAGCTTATTTTGGAAAATGATTTATTTCTGAAGATTGTTTGCTTTTTCATAATATTGATTTGCAATTAATGTATCACCCATGTTTAAATAGGTCTTTCCAAGCAATCGCATACATTCTGTATTCTCAGGATCAATTTGTAAACCGTTTTTACAATTTTCGATGGCTTTATCGAATTCCTTCAAATGCATATACGCATAGGCTTTGTTGATATATGCAAAAATATTTTTTGGATCAATTTTACTGAGTTTATTACATTCAGTAATTGCTTCATCATTTTTCCCTTCTTTTAAATAAGTATAACTTTTCTTAATATAGGCATCAGTGTAATTAGGATAATATTTCAATGATTGGTCAAGTATGTTTATTGCTTTATCAAATTGACCAGTCTTACAATAAAGTAATCCTAAATCACATAATATATCAGGATGGGGAGTAGAATGATATAATGAAATGCCTTTTTCATAGTTGTGAATTGCCTGAGAATAATCTCCCAAATAGGCATATGCAACGCCTAATGAAGTATAAGCTTCTGATAACGAATCATAAATAGAAGCAGCCTGTTTGAATTCAGCTATGGCATTGTTCAGCAGTATACTTTGTTTATCTGCATTTTTTTCATCAGGATAAAGCGTGAATAATAAAATTGAACCATATTGAACATGGGCAAAAGCATTGTTTGGAACTACTTTGACATCATGACTATAGAGAGTAAGGTTATTTTTCCAATCGGGGCTTCTGTCAAGAGTTTTGAATGAATAAAGCCCAATAATAACAAATAACAGTATGAATAATTTCGAGTTTATTTTTATCATTTGCTTCAAACTGTTGAATTTTTGTTGGTAGATATCCGTTTTAGTGATTCGTATCAGCAAAAGAGTGAATAAAATGCAAAAAGCTATTGAAGGCATGAAAAGAAATCTTTCGCCCATAGTCCAGGGGATAAGAACAAAAATATTTGAAACCGGTGAAATTGTAATTAAATAAAATAAAATTGCGAACGCTATAAGGTTTTTTTTTCTGATGTTAATTAAAGCATATATACCAATTGAAAAGTAAAACAGGATTCCAAATAATGCTCCAGGGCTCGACAATTGTTGGATGGGAATGGTGGCAATGGAATAGTCGTATGAAAGATTATAAGGGACTATTAATAGAAATATATATCGAAGCAGTATGTAAAATGCTGTTGCTTTTTGACCTATAAAATCGGGTGCAGATAATAAGGTGTTAAAATCAGGCGAGAGATAACTATTAATCTTCTCAAGGGGGACAGACTTGAAAATCATAAAACGGATAAAAAGAAATATTGCGGCGGCAAAGGATAATGCAAGAAAAATAAATGAAATCCTTTTAAATCCGGCATCTGAAAAAACAAAAAGAATTAATGGAATTATTACCAGATAAGTGATGGCTGATTCTTTTGACAAAAGAGCTAAGAAAAAGCAAAGAGTGGCAAGAATAAATTTCGAAACAGACCTCTTTTCATTGTATCTGATAAACAAAAAGACCGAAAGCAAAGAAAAAAGAAAATATAAGATTTCATCTATACTTTTAATGTTCGCAACTACTTCGGTGTGTATAGGATGTGTAATAAATAGCAAAGTGCAAATGAATGGAAAAATCAAATTCTGACCCTTAAATAGTTTACATAGGACCAAAAATAGAAGCCAACATAAAAGGGCGTACAAAAGAATATTGATAAGATGATAAAAATGAGGGTTGTTTGGTGCTAATTGCCATTCGATAGCCATTAACATCAAGGGCATGGGGCGATAGGCTAAAGGACGTACTGATGACTCTTCTTTTAGTCCATACAATGCATCTGTGCTTAAAATAACGGGAATGGCTGAAATCCCTTTTTTTGCTAATGTGTTGTTTTTAACCATAATGTCATCGTCTAA
>JBAWXL010000087.1:0-15474 GCA_037144095.1 Bacteroidota bacterium | reverse complement strand
CTTACACAAGTTAGGATTGTTGAAGATGAATTATTGGTTATTCCAGCCGTAGGTTTAGCAATATCCTGTGTAATAGTAATTGATTTGGTATCCGTACATCCATTAGCAGTAGTAACTGTTACAGTGTAAGTGGCAGGAGTTGTAATGCTATTAATATCAGTCGATGGAGTAGCACCACCTGACCAGGCATAAGTTACACCTCCGGTTGCTGTTACATTTATAACTGCCCTTGCACAGGTTAGAATGGTTGAACCTGTATTATTAGTAATACTTGCCATGGGAGAAACAGGCTGTGCATCAATAACAACGTTTGCTGAAGCCAAAGACGTACAACCTAAATTATTTGTAACAGTATAATTGTAAGTATGAGAAGCAGCCAATCCTGAAATTGTTTTACTTGAAGATGAACCTGAAATGGATCCTGGATTAATAGTCCAATTCCCGCTTGGTAAATCATTTAACACAACGCTGCCTGTTGAAGTTGTACATGTAGGTTGAGTTATAGATCCTACAGTTGGAGCAGGCGGAGTTTGCGGTTGGGCATTTACAGTTACAATAGTTGCAGTTGAAATGCTTATAGGTACTGTTGCACTTCTAACTAAAATTGAATGATCACCGGCTGCAACGTTATAAAAAGTAACTGATGACTGATAAGTGCCTCCATCAATGTTATATTCATAAGCTCCAAGGGGTGATGTCACAACTATTGTGCCTGTTGGCACTGTACAAGTAGGCTGAACTGTTGTACTGGCTGTAGCTGAAACAGGTGTAGTTAATGCAGTAATAACATTAGAGTTTACACTTGTGCTATTTCCACCAACTGCTCGCACTCGATAATAATAATTAGTAATTGGGTTTAATCCACTAACTGCTTGAGATGTTGTGTTTACATTCAAATCATAGTATCCTGAAATAAAACTTGGGGCAGACTCATTTATAACGATATCATCTAATCTCCAAGGAGAAGTTGTAGTTGATGATTTATTAAAACGTATATATATTATTGAATTAGAAGAATAAGCTGACAAATTTATGCTATATTGATTGTAGCTACTCGCCGGAACGTTACTATGATCAAAAGTTGCAATAGTGCTAAACCCTGATGATTGACTTGTAGTCGAAACTTCAATTGTCAATGTCTTGGTGGTAGTATTGGATGATCTCCCTAAATAGAATGTCATGCTTGTAGGATATGCAATTGCGTTAGTTGTAAGGGTTCCAGAAGTTGATCCACATATTGCTCCTGCGACTCCAGATGCATAATCGTTTGTAGCAGTACTCCTACTCCACCCGGTTGTAATCCATCCAGTTGGAGGAAATGTTGGATTTTCAAAACCTTCATTAATTACTCCTGTAGAAGAGAATGTTGGAGAGTTGCTTACATCTAATTTATAAACATTTGCTCCTGTCAATGAGCTCCAGGTGGCTGTAAAACCAGAAGAAGTTAAACTAGTAGCATCTGTAGCAGTTGGAGCAGTTAAATTATCTGTTGTAAAGGTTACATCACTACCATAACTGGTTCCAGCAGAGGATGTAGAGTAAGCTCTAAAATGATATAAAGTATTAGGTAATAGGTTGGAAATATTACTTGAGAAACTGCCAATTGTTCCTGTTTCTGATATAAAGATTCCAGTTAAATCAGGGATTAATGAAGTGCCATAGCAAATGCCCCTTGAAGTTACAGTTTGGCATCCTGCATCAGTAACATTACCACTTAAGGTTACTGAAGTTGCAGTAATTAATGTTGCCGGACTTGTTGTGGTAACTGTAGAAGCTGTATTTATTCCACTTCCTGTTACAGAACGATTCACATCTGTTGCTCCTGCCCCTCCAACAACAATACTTCCATTATAGGATTGAACAGATGTAGGTGATAACTTCACATATACAGGCGTAGGGCCGTAAGTTCCTCCACTTTGAGAAATAGTTAAAGTCGATGAATATGTGCCACTTAATGAGGTTGAATATGAATATCCATTCAATGCGGCAATACTAATATCAGCAGTGGTTAAATTAATACCATAAACAGTAAATGAATTAGGAGATGAGCTATTATTAATGCAAATATTTCCAAAGTCAGTAATAGCACCTATTGAAAGCGAAGGAATATTAGTTACAATTACATTTGTCGATCCCGCTGAACCTGAACATCCATTAACTGTTGCCGTTACATTATATGTGCCAGCCATTGCAGTTGTAGCGCTGGTACTTACTGTTGGGTTTTGACTTGTTGATGTAAAACCATAAGGTCCTGTCCAAGAATAAGTGGCGCCAGAGATAGTTGAGGCAGTAAGTGACAGGGTTGTTCCTTGATTAACCAGACCATTATTTCCTGCTGTTGGAACAGCGGGCAATGCTGTAACGGTTACTATTGAAGAAAAGGAGCTAACACAACCGGAGGATGAAGTTGCTGTAGCTTTAATAAGATCCCCACCAACTAAAGCGCTAATGCCTGAAACAGTCCAGTTATTAGAAGCAACTGTAGTAGTACCTTGTGATACTGCTCCTTTATATAATGCGATTACCGTTCCGTTAGCTTCTGTACTTGTTCCACTGACAGAAGTAACACCAGCACAAATAGGTGAACTTACTATGGGTGCAGTTGGTAAAGCTTTTAATGTTAGTGTGCCCCCTGCGGTTGTGCTACCAGCTTTGGTACTTGTTGATGTAAGGTCAGTTGTTGCAATTGCATTTACCGCAATTGTATGCCCATCAGTTATTGAAGAGGCAACATCAGCAGTTATCCAAAAATAATAAGGAGTGCCATTAGTAAGTGTAGGGCTTGTAAAAGCAGCAAATGTATGCGCTCCAGCACCAAGGGAAGTTGTTAAATCAGCCCCAAGCTGAGTAGCTGTAGATATATCATTAGTTGCACTTTTCCATAATTGAAATTTTGTTACTTCAGAAGAAGTATATGTCCCTGTAGTAGTAAAGCCAACATTTGTTAAATTCCCATCACAACTTGAAGATGTTAAACTAAAACTTTGTATGGGTACTTTAACTATTGTAGCACACACATTTGCAAAGTCTACAGTATTAGTTCCTAAAGTAATAGTTGGCACGCATGATGCAGCAACAATAATTTGGTAATCCTCCACTTCTCCATCCATACTGGTTTCACAACTAGTAGGATATGTAACGGAAGAAGAATATTTAATTGAAACTCTCATCCTTGTATTTCCTATACTTGCAGAGCTTGGTATGTTAATTGATAAAGGGCTTAAAGATAAAGATCCATCAGTTACATTATAAGTTGTACCCAAAGTATATTCTTCATTTGTTGTATTGAATACTCCATCTTTATTCCAATCAATCCAAGCTTTGCAATAGACATTGTAAGTTCCAGCAGTATTAGCTCTTACATTAAGGTTAATATTACTATTTTGAGTTACAGTGGTCGATTGAGAAGTATAATCGTTATACCCTGCAGTTTTTGTTGGAGTAGCATTTGATATAGTATTAAATCCAACATAAGTAATGCCGGTTTGATAAATCATAGTTCCAGTGGATGTACAATATATAAGTGGGGTCAAAACTGAAGATGAAGAACCTGGGATTAAGTAGCAAGGACCACCAGTATTATATTCATAAACAGTAAAAGTATAGTTTGTATTTCCGGAAAGGGCAGTTACAGGAACACTTGTGCCTGTTCCAACATATACAACATAGTTTCCTGTTCCTGTAATTGCACTTCCTGTTCCTGAACCAAAAGCAGCATTTGCCGTATAAGTGTTATCACTTATAGGGTCAATAGCTATAGTTGTCGTTAATCTTGCAACGACAATTACCCCTGCAGTTCCATTGCCTCTTGACCAATTTGCAGTTAAGCTGTTTCCTGTTGTGTTATTGGAATAAGCATTTATTGATGCTTGTGTTACTGGAGGGGTACAGATAGTAGTAATAGAAGAAGATGACCCGGATATATTATAACAAATACCTGTTCCATTATACTCATAAATGGTAAAAGTATAATTACTGTTTAATGTGAGCCCAGTAAGCGGAACCGTTGTTCCTGTTCCCTTATAAACAACATAATTTCCTGTAGCAGTCGTAGAACCTAATCCAAAAGCGGCATTAGCAGAATAATTTGTTCCACTTGTGGGAGCTACTGCCGTTGTTGATGTTAATCTTCCAACAACTAAAATTGAATCTCCACTTCCCCTTGTCCAGTTTGCTGTTAGGCTGTTTCCCGTGGTGTTATTAGTGTAAGCCCCTATTGAAGCTTGTGTTACTGGTGGTGAACAATTAGTACTAATAGCAGACGAAGAGCCAGGTGTTTTATAACAAGTTGAGGAGGAATTGAATTCATAAACTGTAAAAGTATAATTAGTAGCAGCAGCTAATGCAGTAACAGGAACTGTGGTTCCTACGCTTTTATATACAACATAATTTCCAGTACCAGTGGTAGTACCTGACCCAAATGCGGCATTTGCCGAATAAGTTGTTCCACTTGAGGGAGCTACTGCTGTGGTTGTAGTTAATCTTCCAACAACTAAAACTGAATCACCACTCCCTCTTGTCCAGTTTACGGTTGTACTAGTAGTGCCTGTTGACGTATAACTTCCAATAGTTGCCTGGGTAACTGGAGGAGTACATGCAGATGTAACAGAACCATTAACTGTAATTGTACCAAAACGATATGAAGAGGCTGATGTGGATCCGCTATAAATATAAATCCTAAAAGTAATTGTTTGAGATGAAGAAAAATCTGTGAAGTCATAGATATAAGTATTTCCAACAGATGAACAGTTCCCTGTTCCGGCCGAAGCTAATAATGGATCATCATTAAATGAACCAGATCCGATTTTGTAAGAAAATTTAATTGCAGGAACACTTGCTGATGTACTGTTCCTAACATTCGAAATGCTAACAGAAGTATAAGTTGCAGAATAACCAGAATTTGCAGCAACAGTAAACTCATAATATGTTCCAGAAGTTGTTGCAGTGGCAGTATTCGTTGGAACATTTACGCCTGCCCTATGAAAATAACTTCCAGAACCACATGAACCAGCACTAAAACCACCACCTGTAGTAATTGGATTTGCAGTAAAATTCGATGCAGGAGTAACTGTTGTAGAAGGTAATACAGCTAATGAAGTTGGAGTATAGGTTACAAGCTGCCCCCAGCTTTTCTGCATTAATAATGGGAAACAAATAAGGATAACAATCAATATTAATTTTGTTAGGTTAAAAAGGTTTGTCCTCCCAAGAAAAGTACCTTTTGGTAAGAATTTTGAACCATTTGCTTGAAAGCTATTGTTAATAGTTTGTCTATTGAAATGAGTAAATAGTTTTTTCATACAATTTCGTTTTAGTAAATATTTTTATGGTTTCAAAAATAATATTATTTATTACATATGGGACATAAAATACAAAAGTTAATATTCGAATCTTTAATTTAACATAAACACAATTGTATATCAGATAAGTACTAAAGTAATTTGAAATATTTATAATGTGTTTTTCTGAATATTTCTGTATTTGTATCGATAAAATCCGAATGGGAAGCTTTTTTAATTGAAACTTGTTAGGTTTGGAAGAGAAAAAGCTTTAAAAGAAGCATCAAAAATAGAAACTGAAATCTACATAATATTAGTTCAATAAAATATTTAGAATATTGACTATTGATTAGAGGGAATAACGTAAATGAAAAGTAATTTACAAGAATATCCCGTTTATTTAATATCACTTTTTCGAAACGGTTTTGATTAGTAATATCTCTCATTTTAATTTATTCGCTGACAATAGAGCACATTAATTCAGATTACATTTCCATATAATTGGGTGATATTAATTTGATAATTAATATTATATAAGTATAAAAAAACAGGTTGTAAAAAAAATAGGCTGCCCTGAGAAGACAGCCTATTTTTATCTTTAAAAAACAATTTTAGTTATTCTTTTTCTATCTCAATCGACCCTTCATCTGTAGTACTAAGATTTTTAATCATAAAGAAACGCTCGGTTTGATTAGCATATTTGCTGATTTCGAAATCTAAAACAGCATCGGGTGCAATATCAAAATAATTAGAAGGCAGGGGATCGCCAATCAATTTGGCAAACCAACATCTCAGGGTGGTGTTGCCACTATTATACAACATCAATTTTTCGTTAATAGAAAAACTGAAACCTCCCTCCTTTATTTCCTCCGCTGCAAACAACAGTTCGTAAAGGTCTTCAATTTCGCCACTGGCTTTTTTGCGATAGCGTAGCAGGCTCACATTAAAATATTCGAGGATTTTTTTAGGCGTTTTGCGAAATATGCCCATCAATAAACCAAGAGAACCATAAATTTCATCGGCA
This sequence comes from Bacteroidota bacterium, assembly GCA_037144095.1. Lineage (GTDB taxonomy): Bacteria > Bacteroidota > Bacteroidia > Bacteroidales > CAIXTV01 > CAIXTV01. Next base: position 9,171 of record JBAWXL010000087.1, on the reverse strand, counting down.
AGTGAAGCACCTAATTCTTTAGCAGTATCAGAGGCAGCTTTAACTTGGGAATCAGATTGTTTTTGAGTATTGCGGGCAGTTTCAATGCTGGCACGAAACAAAACCATTTCATCTTTCACATCATCAAGGTCTGAGAAAAGGGCAATATTGGTAATCACCGTATCGAAATATATAAGTTGTTCTTCCATCGAAAGAATGCTAAATGGAGATATGCCTTGTGGAAAGATTTTTGTGTATTGTGTTGATTTAGGTGCATACTTAACTGAAACCCGGCGATGCCAATCGGGTATTTTCAAACTATGAAGAGAATTAAATAAATTATTTTGTTCGATGGTATCTCCTTTACGGATGGCAAATTTAGATTTCCAATCGACGAATGCAGCTTTAAAAGCTGTGTAATAGGGTAGAAGATCGTTGTAAATTGCTGCAATTTTTGGATTTGCAACACCGGATTGTAAAGCTTCCATTAAGAAAAAGCTTAGTTTGTAGAATCTTTTGAGGCTGCGACCAACCAGAATAAGAAACACATTGCTAATGAATGACCAGGTTTTTGACATAAATAAAAATGTTAGTTGTTAATATTAGTGGTTAATTATAATATGATAACGAAGTTGTCAAATGTTTTATTGTGTTTATTCTCTATAATTATTGAATGATGTGATAATATATTTCATTCAAAACATTTATAATGTTAATAAGCAGAGTGAATAAAGTGATGTATTTAAATTTATCTGCCTGAACACATACGTGTTAACACTTTATTTTATTGATGGGAACAAGATTGTGATTGTACACCCTTTTTATGCTACAGTTAGAGGTATCGATGTGAATGTGCACAATATATAATCAAAGGTTAGAGGTATTGATGTGCATGTACACAAGGTATAATCTAGGGTTAGAGATATCGATGTGCATGTGCACAAGGTATAATCAAAGTTTAGAGGTATCGATGTGCATGTGCACAATGATTAATCTAAGGTTAGAGGTAAAGATGTGCATTTGCACAAGGTATAATCTAACCTTAGAGGTATTGATGTGCATGTTCACAATGAATAATACTCTATTTAGAGACATTTTGCAAACAAGCTTGCAAAAATTACAATTAGACTATTTACAAATGATTAGATTAATTTTATAGGTTGAATAATTTTATAAGCAGTGAAAGTTCAACCACCGGAATTGAGTCGTTGAGTTTAAAAAAGAAACAGTTAAAAAAGTTCATGTAATAATCTACAACCCACAAGCCCCCCCTACTCCATCCTATCCCCCAACATAGGAACAAAACGAAATTCGCCATGCGTGGCACTGATAAACTCATTTTCGCTTTTTCGGGTATAGGTGGTCATTGTTTGCACTTCTTCACCCAGAGGGATCAAGAGTACACCTCCAATTTTTAGCTGAACCAATAAAGCTTCCGGAACTGAAGGGGCTCCCGCCGTGACTATTATTTTATCAAAAGGGGCATAAGTTGGTAGTCCTTTATATCCATCACCAAAAAAAAGTTTGGGGAAATAATTGATTTCACTTAAAAACTGTTTTGTTTTCAGATATAAACTTTTTTGACGCTCAATTGAGTAAACTTTAGCTCCCATTTCAAGCAAAACTGTTGCCTGATATCCCGATCCGGTTCCAATTTCAAGAATTTTATCGCCTTTTTGAACATTTAGGAGTTGAGTTTGAAAGGCAACTGTGAAAGGTTGCGAAATGGTTTGTCCGGCTCCAATAGGGAAGGCTTTATCCTGATATGCAATCTCTTCGAAAGCAGCATCAAGGAAATAATGTCGTGGAATTTTTGCAATTGCCTCCAAAACTTGCTTATTGTGAATTCCTTTTAATTGTATTTCATCAACTAATTTTTTTCGTAATCCCTTGTGTTTAAAAGTGTCTGATAGCATAAATGATATTAATAGCCGATAGGTTGAAAACTTTTACAAAAATAGTAATTTCAGCGTTTTTAAAATACTTTACCTTTGCAAAAAATGAAAATTGTATGATAAAGATTGCTGTATTAGGTGCTGGACATCTTGGAAAAATTCATATTCGCTGTATTCGTGAAATAGAAACCTATGATCTGGTAGGCTTTTTCGATACCGATAACGAAAATGCGCTTCAGGTGGAAAGCGAATTTAACATAAAAAGATTTGAATCGATAAATGAATTAATCGATGCAGTGGATGTGGTGGATATTGTAACCCCCACCGTTTCGCATTTCGAATGTGCTTCCATTGCTTTAAAACATTCTAAACATGTATTTATTGAAAAACCTGTTGTGGCAACTGCCTCAGAGGCAAAAGAATTGATTGCTATTGCCGAAGAAGCTTCTGTAAAAGTGCAGGTCGGACACGTTGAACGGTTTAATCCTGCCTTCTTAGCCATAAAAGATGTGTTAAACCAACCTATGTTTATCGAAGCTCATAGATTGGCTCAATTTAATCCGCGAGGGACAGATGTTCCTGTAGTGCTCGATTTAATGATACATGATTTAGATATTATTTTGAGCGTCGTGAAATCAAGCATAAAACGAATCAGTGCCAGTGGGGTAGCCGTTGTTAGCGATACCCCTGATATGGCTAACGCCCGCATCGAATTTGACAATGGTTGTGTGGCAAACATCACAGCAAGTCGTATTTCGATGAAAAACATGCGTAAAATCCGCTTCTTCCAACGTGATGCCTACATTTCAACTGACTTTTTGAAAAAAGAATCAGAAATTGTGAGAATGAAAGATGTAAATCCCGACGAAGCAGATCCTTTTGCAATGATTATTGATTTGGGGAAAAACAAAGGACACAAGCAAATCATGTTTGAGAAACCTGAAATCATTCCATTAAATGCAATTAAAGCAGAATTAGAAGCTTTTTATCAGGCAATAATCGACAATACCCCTCCAGCTGTTACCCTTATCGACGGCTACAATGCTTTAGATGTTGCCCATAAGATTATTGATAAAATCTACTTCGAGTAATTTTCTTTTAAAATAAAGACGAAATACTATACTAAAAATATATTTCCTTCGTTTTATTCCCATTCAATAAAAAAACATGAAGAAATTCTACCGTTTTGGTTTATTATTTTCGGGACTTATCTTTTTAATGCTTTCTTCGTGCGAAATCTACAATCCATCTGAAGATCAGCCTTCCTATATACATATTGATAGCGTTGGATTAACCACTGATTATATTACACAAGGCACAGCTTCTCATAAAATAACCGATGTTTGGGTTTATGTAGACAACGAACTTGTTGGCGCTTTCGAGCTCCCTGCAAACATTCCTGTACTGAAAAGCGGAACTCATAAAGTCACCATCCGTCCAGGCATAAAACTTAACGGAATTGCTGCCACACGATCCTATTATCCTTTCTTTAATGCATTTGACACAAATAATGTTCAATTAGAAGTCGGCAAACAGTTTGTTGTTTATCCCACTTTTAGATATGGCACTTACACCAAATTCAGCTGGAAAGAAGATTTCGAATCAGCTGGCGTCTCACTCGAACGAACTACAACTTCAGACACTATCATTGAACTCACCAACGACCCAAATTTGATGTTTCATCTTGCCAACGAAACAAACACTTATTCGGCAGCAATTTATTTAGATCAAAGTCATTCTATATTTGAGTTTCGAACCATAAATTCCTATCCACTCCCCATTGGTGGCAGCCCGGTTTTCCTTGAACTGAATTATAAAACGAATAATTATTTCGCTATTGGAGTAACCGGAAACACAACAGGACAACAAATTTCGACAACTGTTATTTATTTAAGTCCTAACGAGAAGTGGAATAAAATATATATCAATCTCACCCCTACGGTTAGCAACATGATTAGCGCAATCGATTACAAAATCTTTATCCGGGGTGTATTAGATTCGGGCGATTCCAACGGATTGATTTTACTTGATAACATTAAACTTGTCCATCAATAATAAAAATCCTTTTGATGAATAAGAAATTCCAAGTTGCCAAATATATTTTAGCTGATATTTTATCAGCTTTTATTGCATGGGGCTCTTTTTTTATTTATCGGAAGTACTTGATAGATGCGGACATCTTTTCCCATTTCGAAACCATTTATACCGATCCAAAGTTTTATTTCGGATTGTGTTTTATTCCTCTTTTCTGGCTCATCCTTTATGCTTTAATTGGAACCTATCGCAAAATTTACCGTAAAGCCCGTCTAAAAGAACTAGAACAAACCCTTGTAATTACTTTCATCGGAGTCATCATCATCTTTTTCGCGTTGATATTAGATGACACAATTGTATCCTATCGAAATTATTATAAATACATTTTTGTTTTATTCCTGCTCCATTTTGGCTTCACTTTCCTGTTCCGTTTCATTCTTTCTACTAATACGGCACACAAAATATTTGCCCGAAAAATAGGCTTTAACACCATCATTGTTGGCAGTGGAAAAAATGCCCTGAATATTTATCATGAAATCGAAAAACAGGAAATCTTTTCTGGTAATAAGTTTGTTGGCTTTGTTTGTCTGCATCCAAATGGCACTGCCGAATTATCCAATTATATCACTATGTTGGGATATTCTTCCGAGTTAAGCACCCTAATCGAGGAACTTAAAATTGAAGAAGTCATCATTGCACCTGAAAGCGACGAGCATCATCAAATTGAAAAAATCATCACCTTGCTCGAAGATGCCAATGTGGTAATAAAAATCATTCCCGAAATGCAGGACATTTTGGTAGGTTCTGTCAAAATGGCATCCATTTTCCACACACCCCTCATTCAGATTTCACCTGACCTGATGCCTATTTGGCAACAGTCACTCAAAAGAGTGTTGGATGTAACGGTTTCCACCATTTGTCTCATATTGCTCCTCCCCTTTTATCTATTTTTAGCCCTTGGCGTAAAATTGTCTTCAAAAGGCCCCATTTTCTACAATCATGTTCGCATTGGGTTTCGTGGGAAACCTTTTAAAATACACAAATTCCGTTCGATGTTCATCAATTCGGAAAGCAACGGGCCACAACTTTCTTCTAAAGATGATGTTAGAATCACTCCTTTCGGAAAGTATATGCGCAAGATGCGACTCGACGAATTGCCTCAGTTCTATAATGTCTTAATTGGCGAAATGTCTCTCGTGGGTCCTCGTCCCGAACGACAGTTTTACATCGATCAGATTGTCATTCGTGCGCCCCACTATCGATTGTTGCATAAAGTGAAACCCGGCATCACTTCGTGGGGACAAGTGAAATATGGCTATGCCGAAAATGTAGATCAGATGGTTGAGCGTCTTAAATTCGATTTGTTGTATATCGAAAACATGTCGCTGGCTATGGATTTCAAAATATTAATCTACACCCTCATCATTGTAATGCAAGGCCGGGGAAAATAATTGCGAATTTAAGATTTGGGGCTTGAAATTTGAAATTTGGGACTTATTCCTTTCCTACAGTTCTCCGTTTTCTAATCTTTTTACTACAATTTCCAGGTCTTTATCTTTCCCCGAAGGGTCGTATTCTTCTTTTAAATTATAGCCAAACATCTTGGCAAGCGTTTGCCAAACAAATGCATTGAACGACCCCCTCAGCTTCTTAATCACCTCATACGACGAATTGCCCGTTTGCCTATAAATCAACTTAATAAATATCTTCCCTTGTGTATCTGTAAAGTCTTTAATGTCGTCTTCAAATTGATCTTTCAGCTCTTTTTCGGCTTCTTTCAGTCGCTTATCCTTTGCCTTTTCGTTTGATATATTACTAATGATGGCGTTAAATTCAGAAATCTTAACCGATGCTAACTTAGAGTAGGGCAACACCTTTCTCACATTGCGCACCAAACGCTGATAGTCTATTTCTTGCTGTATGGTTCTATATTCGACATGCGCATAAATAATAACCTCAGCCAAATTAACCAGTGGAATGGTATCCTCACCAACAATAGTTGCAAGCACAACAATTTGCCGTGGCTCTTGTGCCCAGGCACAGGCGAAGTTTAATAGAAAACATAGGGTGAAAGCAATTTTATAACGCATAGTGAAATATCGTAATCAACTTCTATGCCAGCAAAACCCGTGTGAAGGTTTCTTGTTGCTTAACTACCATCCATAGCAGTGCAGTATATGCAAATATGCTCTGCACCCGACAAACATAACAGGAAGATGTTGAACTCTTTATTTTAGGCAGACCCTTAAATTTATCTTCTTTTCCTAATCCAACGATGCGCCATAAATAATGCTCCAAATATCACAAGTGGAAAACCTAATATGGCAATATCCGTATCGTTTCCTATTGGCGAAGAAATAAAATGCGACGCAGCCCAAAGTCCAATCCAGCTCACTATCATTAGAGCCCCGGCAAGCATTTTGTTCTGCCAAGTCATATAATAAGCAAAACCAAACAGAATGAACATCAACTTGATGACGATTTGATCGGTATCGAATGGATTAAATGCTTTTCCGTCGCTGTTCAATATGCCACCTGAGGGCATAGGAATAAAACTCAAAATAAAATACATCAGAAACAAAAAGCCATAGAGACTCAGCAATATTTGCATGGTCGAAAATTGTTTCTTTTTTTTGTGATTATGTCTCGAAGATTTTGTTTTATGTTTTGAGCTATGTGTTGTCATAATATTGTAGTTTAAATGATTATTAAAATTAAAATAATGCCGTAGCATACAAAACGAAAACAGCTAATCCCGTCTTTTGTTTAGCTATTTTAAGCTTTTTTATCTTTATCCAATTCATCTGATTTTTTTATTGAAATACAAAAGTATATAAAAACAACTTACCAAAAACAATTCTGCAAATTTCCTCAAAAATAAATTTTCAACCCTTATTCATGAGCTGTTTTGAGCTCAGATGTTGGGAGCTTTTCCTAAAAGAAAATCATGTTTTGTTTGAATAATTGCAGAAGATCTTTTTTTAATAAAATCCATCTTGACATTTATTAGGGTCATCATTCCAAATATGTCTGCTATGAATTAAATACGGAAGAATATGAGGTTCACAATCGCCACCCATATTATTTTCTGTACATATCGTATTGCCATTAGCATCAAAAATTGCATATCCTCTTTCTTCGTACCAATGCATCATATAAAAAGTAGAATCCCCCTTTTTATATTCATCTATCCATAAAGTTTTACCATATAAAAAACAGCCATGTGTTCTTTTCGCTTTAAGTATCATTTCTTGTAACCAATGCGGAATATCTAATGGATAATCCTTTTTACAGGCATTAAATATTAAGGCTAAAAATACGAATAATATTATTTTTTTCATTTTCGTTTATTTTTAAAGGTGTATCCAATTCCCAAACCTAACCAGATATTATTATTTGAATAATTAGAAAAAGTAGTTGTATACTCATTTTTATCGAAAAAGAGAATAAGACCCATTTTAAAGAAAAAACCACCTTTTAGTTTTTGAAAACGATAATTAATATTTATTTCAGGAATAAAACTGAAATTATAAATCGTTGGAATATCATATTTGTATAGATTTAAAACGGGATTGTACCTAAGTCCAACTTCAATATTATTGGTTCCTCCATAAATAAAATTGATTCCAATTGGGAATATAAAATGTTTATAATACCAAATCGAAGGTGGAATATAAGAAATACCAATACCTGCCGAAATCCTTAGACGTTTTATTCTAAATAAAATCCTATCATAATTAATAGAATAAAGCCCGCCATTCCCTAACAACTCAACATAAACAGTATTCTTCGCAATTCCAGCAGTGTCTTTTATTGCTTGCCCATAAGTTGCATTTCCTAAAAGCAATAGAATGATTAGGGATATTAATAAAGGTTTTCCCGGTTTGTATTCTTTCATATTAAAGAATGATTCGTTGGCTTACGTTTTTCAAAACAATTCATCAGGCATTGCATTTTTGATTTCCGACCTCAAAATTAAATATAAATCTTGAGTTTTCACCGAAAAATAAGATAAAATAATAAAGAGCCACAGATTCACAGAAATTTCTATTAAGTAGCTCAGATAATCTGCGCATTCAGTGGCAATGTTTTTTATTTATTTCAGCTAAAAGCAATTTCTGTTTAGTTCAATCTTCAATTATCTTCTGCTTTTATTTTTCAAGGTTCTTCTCTATAAAAGCAGTTTTATATCTCTCTGATTTTAGATTTTTACAGATTGATATATCTCAATATGTAATTGATAATTCTCAGCGCTTTTTTTAGTTAACGAACATTTTATGTTGTAGTTTAGCCACCAAATTGAAAACATAAATTTTATGTCAGAAAAAGTTTATACCGCCACAATGAATTGCACAGTTGATGAACCTAAAAAGGTGATTAACAGAGGTGTAGAAGTGGATTCAAAATTATATGAAAATGATACTGATTTTTCAAACCCTCCAGTGACTAAGGTTAATTATAAAGATAAATTATCCAAAGCACAAGTTGCTCAAGCTAATACCGCTGGGGGTGGACTTGAAGAAACCACCATTCGTGATGATAAAGTTAAAATATTGTTTGACGCATTAATGGATGAACTTCTTCCTTGCGTTAATGGGTTATATAAAGGAAATAAGGAAAAATTATTGCTCTCAGGATTTGGCGTGAGCCTGCAACCTATTAAACATGACGTGCCTAAAACGCCTGTTATTGATTCGATTAAACAAGGGAAACAAACCGGAAGTTGTAAAATTAATTTAACTAAAACTACTAACCCTTTACAGTTGAGAAAAGAGAAACTCACTTATTTTATTTGGCTTATCGATCCTGAAGATGTGGATAAGAAAACCTTTTTGAAGTCATGTACAAGTAGATTCAAATTAGAGCTTTCTGACCTCGAAAGAGGAAAAGAATTGCTGATTGCCGTTTCGGTGCAAAATGCTGCCGGCATGAGTTCATTAAGCAATATCGTGAGTTATTTCCCTAACTAATCCGGGTTTGATATTATAAATCCCCAAAGGGTTTTTTCTGTAATCATTAGGTTATAAGTAATTATCAAGTTTTATTTTGGGGCTTATAAGTTTCTAATATCTCCTTTAACAAGATGTATTTCTCATAGAACTTGACATCAAGTACTGAGAACTTGACATCAAGTTTTGAGAACTTGACATCAAGTTTTGAGTACTTGACATCAAGTCTTGAGAAGGTGACATCAAGTTTTGAGAAGGTGACATCAAGTTTTGAGAACTTGACATTAAGTCTTGAGAACTTGACATCAAGTCTT
>JBAWXL010000086.1:0-15606 GCA_037144095.1 Bacteroidota bacterium | reverse complement strand
AAGAGAAAGGAAGTAATGAACTTCCTTCTCTTTTTTTTATCGGACAACAATGATTTAAAATTATTTTTTATACATGAGGTTAAAATATTTATTACTAATAACATTATGCTTTAGCTATCATATTAAAGCATACCCACAAACGCCTTTAACGATGAAGGAAGCGTTTGACTTGGCAAAAAAGAACAACCCTTTTTATAATGCCGAAAAATATAATACGGATTTGAGTAAGGCTGATATCGCTTCAGCTAAGCTCCAGATAAATCCGAGCTTTGGGGCATCTTATATACAGGTAGTTTCGCCAAAGTATTATGCAGAGAATACAGGGACATTCAATTCAGCTAACAGGCAGCTTGGGTTTCAGCTTGGGAAATCGTTTCAGGTGCATGGGCAGCGAAAATACAAAATTCAGGAAGCGGAGCATGATTTAATGCTCACCCAAGCCAATCTGAATGAATATGAGAGAAACTTATTGTCGGACGTCGCTGATAAATGGCTTGAAATTTGGTATGAAAATCAGAAATTACAGATTCTTAAACTGGCTAAGGAAAATTCAGATTCTTTAATAAAAATCAATCAGGTTAGGTTGAAAAATGAAGTTATTACCAAGACCGAATTTAGCCGAACGGAAATACTTGACGACCAATATCGCCTGATGCTTATCAATGCTCAGCAAGACTACAAAAGCAGTATGAATGATCTGTTATTTATGTTGGGAATAAATGATAGTATTATTGTGAATGATAATGAGGCATATTTTTATCTTCCCATTATAAATCAATATGATTCGGTGTTGCAATATGCTTTAAACAAAAGGACAGATATACAGGTTAATAATAGCATGAAAGAAAGAGCTAAAGTGGATATTCAACTTCAAAAAGCCTTAGCTTACCCTCAGCCTGAAATTGGATTTAACTATAGCAGCCAAAATCAGGTTCCTTATTTGGGGACCTATCTAAATATTACGCTTCCCACTTTCAATCGAAATCAGGCTGAAATTGCAAAGTCGGAAATTACGCTAAAACAATCGGAAAGTTTACTCAATGCAAATATTAATAAGGTTAAGAATGAAGTAAAAACAGCATGGAACGAATATGTTACCTACAGAAGTTCTTATGAAAAATATAAAGATATTTTTCAGAAATCGGAAAAGGTATTGCAGTCGGTTAAACTGAGTTATTTAAAAGGAGGAACTACCATTTTAGATTATCTGGAAGCCGAGCGAAACTGGTTCGATCTTCAGAATCAATACAACGAAGCTTTCTATAATTACAAAAAAGCCTATCTGCAAATTTTATTTGTAAGCAATTATATTCAAAACATTTAAAAAACAAAACGACATGAAACTTATCTTAAAAATCACAAGTCTTTTTTTCATCCTTTCCTTATTTTCGGCTTGCAATAGGAGTGATAAAAACACTGTTACCATAACCGCAGATGCAGAACCCATTGTTAAAGATGGTGGGAAGTTTATCGAATTTCCGAACGACCCTAAATATGAGAAATTATTTCAGGTGATGGATGCAGCCAAGATAAAGGGAATGCTTGATTTGTCGGCTCCGGCAACCGTAGTTGGTAGGGTTAATAAATCAGCTAATCAGAATTATAAATCATTAATCCTCTTCAATTCTATTGAGCTAACCAATATATATTCTTCTTATCTTCAAAATTTAACCTTATTAAAAACATCTAAGAAAAACTTTGAGAGAGTTACAGATTTGTATAAAAATGGTGCTGCAACCGGCAAAGAAATGAACGATGCTTCAGCAGAATTGCAAAATATACAAAACTCAATTGCAGGAAATGAAGCTCAGTTAAGAGAATTGGGCTTAAATCCCGAACACTTAAACGTTGCTCCTGCAGGAACCGTTTGGTTGCTTTGCGATTTGGCTGAATCGGAATTAAACTCGGTGAAAAAAGGACAAACATATGAGCTTGAATTCCCCGGATTTCCTGATGAGAAATTTAAAGCAAATATTGATGTAATTGCCGATGTGGTGAATTCTGATACCCGTAAAATTAAAATCAGGCTTTCGCTCCTGGATAAAGCTGAAAGAATTAAACCCGGGATGTATGCAAAAGTAAAATTCGCAACAAATCATGAAGGTTTGATGGTGCCAAAGAAAGCTGTAATAAGTGCGAATGCAAAATATTATGTATATATCAAGAAGTCTAATCTTCTATACGAACGCAGAGAAGTTTCTATTTCTTCGGAAACAGGCGATTATATCGAAATTTCGAGTGGAGTTAATATTGGCGAAAAAGTGGTAACTACGAATGTTTATCTGCTTAAAGGGATAAATATGGGGATTTAACTATAGTGATAAATGAATATGTTAATAGCTAAGAATAAATAACAGTATAACCAATCGATGAACAAATTAATTGCATTTATAATAAAGAGTCGCAACATAATCATAATAGCTGCATTGCTTGTTGCCGCTATTGGTGTATGGACCTGGTTTCAATTGGATATTGAAGCCTATCCCGACATCAGCGACAACGAAGTAGGGGTGATTACACAAGTTAATGGTTTGCCTGCAGAAGAAATGGAACAACAGGTGACAATCCCTGTTGAAAGAGCCTTGAATACGGTCCCGGGAGTGATTTCCAAAAGGTCAAAAACCATTTTTGGATTGTCAATAGTAAATCTGACTTTTAATGAAAAAACAAACATCTACCTTGCCCGTCAATTGGTACTCGAAAAACTAAAAGATGCACAGCTACCCGAAGGTGCTGAACCTGTTTTAGCGCCCTTGACAATGGCTATGGGTGAGATATTTCGTTATGTAATTGAAGCTCCCGATTCGGTTTCGATAACGCAATTGAGGGAAATTCAGGACTATGTTATCATCCCAAAATTATTGCAAGCCGAAGGGGTGGTTGATGTTAATAATTTTGGAGGATTAGTTAAACAATTTCAGGTTGTAATCAATCCGTTGCAATTGGAGAAATACAACCTTAAAGTACAAGATATTGCCGATGCCATAACGGCAAATAATAAAAGCACTGGAGGCAATTTTATCAGAATTGGTTCTTCGCAAATGAATATTCGTGGCATCGGAAGAATTTCAAAGACAGAAGACATACAAAATATTGTTGTCGACAATAGAAATGGAGTGCCTATTCTTATTAAAGACATTGCTAATGTTGAAATTGGCAATCTGCCTCCTGCAGGTATATTAGGTTATATCGATAAGCAAATCGGTAGTTCAAACAGCATGAGTATTGAGGGGATTGTCCTATTAAAGAAGTTTGAAAACCCTTCGCGCACCATGGTAAATGTGATGGAAAAGGTGGATGAACTGAACAATGATATTTTGCCAAAGGGCATAAAATTAAAGACATTTTATGATCGAACAGAGTTAGTAAATCTAACCATTCACACCGTTGCAAAAACATTGATAGAAGGGATTCTTATCGTACTACTGATTTTAACATTAATGCTCGGAAACTGGAAAGCGGCAGTAATTTCTGCCGTAGCCATACCATTTTCCTTATTATTTGCATTTATATGTATGTATTTAATTGGAATACCTGCAAATTTACTTTCTCTTGGGGCAATCGATTTCGGGATAATTGTCGATGCAGCCGTGGTGATGGTAGAGGCTATTTTCAGGAAAATTAGTCAGACTGCTACACTTGATAAAGAAGATGGCATTAAAAATATCATCATACGGTCGGCAAGAGATATTCAGAGACAGATATTTTTCACTGTGGTGATAATTATTGTGGCTTTGTTGCCCATGTTCACCCTGCAGCGTGTGGAAGGCAGGTTGTTTTCGCCTATGGCTTGGACGCTCTCTTTTGCTATCCTCGGTTCGATGATTTATTCCTTGACATTAGTACCGGTGTTGGCAAGTTATATTTTCAATAAAAACACCATCGAACACAAGAATCATTTATGGAATTTTATTCAGAAGATTTATAATTATATTATTTATTACGTTTTAAAAGTTCCCAAAACGGTGATGATTGCAGGAATTGTCGTCATAATTGCAGGTACATTTATGGGAACAAGATTGGGAACCGAATTTTTGCCCGAACTCGACGAAGGATGTATTTGGGTGAGGGTGTTTTTGCCTTCAGGAATATCTTTGGAAGCATCGAGGCAATATCCTGACATTATTCGCAACGAATTGATAAAATATGACGAAGTAAAAGGGGTGATGACACAATTGGGACGCAACGACGATGGCACCGACCCTTTCGGTCCCAACCGAATTGAAGCCATGCTTCAGCTTAAACAACCCTATAGTGATTGGCAATCGAATAGAAGTAAAAAGGAGTTGGTGATTGATATTAAGAAGAAACTGGAGAATCTTATCCCGGGTGCCAGTTTTACCATTACGCAGCCTATTATTGATATGGTTACCGAAAACGCAACGGGTTCTTCGTCTGACCTTGCTGTGTTTATTAATGGGAAAGACATTGATACCCTCCGAAAATACAGCGAACAAATACTAAGTATTGCAAAAAAAATAGACGGAGCTTCTGAAACCGGAATTGAGCAGGAGAACAAACAAACCCAGCTGGAGGTCATGATAGATAGGAATGCAACAGCACGTTATGGTATAAATGTTTCAGATATTAATGCAATGCTCGAAATGGCTATTGGTGGATTTCCGGTGAGCAGTTTATGGGAAGAAGAAAGACGATTTGATATTACGCTCAGGTTTAATTCGGAAAGCCGCAATACTCCTGAGCAAATAGGAAAGATTTTGGTGCCATCCAAATCCGGTTTGCGTATACCGTTAAATCAATTAGCCTCAATTAAACTGGCAGAAGGGCAAACAGTTATTTGCCGAAATCAGGATAAACGACAATTGACTGTAAAAACAAACATCCGGGGAAGAGATCAAGGGAGCTTTGCTGCTGAACTCAGAAATAAGATTGAAAGCCAGGTGAAATTGCCTGATAATTATAGCTATGAACTGGGCGGACAATTCGAAAACCTACAACGATCTCAAAAGCGTTTAATGTTTATCATTCCACTCACGCTGCTGCTTATTCTGTCAATTTTGCTCGTGCTTTTTAATTATAAGTTCAAATATGCACTAATAGTCATGACCAACATTCCATTTGCGGTTATTGGCGGAATAATAGCCCTTTATATTCGTGGAATAAATATCAGTATCTCGGCAGGAGTGGGTTTTGTTTCGCTTGCGGGGGTTTGTGTAATGGCGGGTGTACTGTGGATAAGTTATTTGAATAAGATAAACCGAAAGAATAATGTTTCGATTGAAGAGTTGATTATTAAAGGTTCATTGGTTCAATTTCGCCCTATATTCCTCGTCTTGCTCATTGCTATCATTGGATTATTGCCGGCAGCTTTTAATACTGGTGTAGGCTCTGATGTGCAACGTCCATTGGCAACTGTAATCGTTGGAGGTTTAACCGCTACTTTAATGTTTGCCCCAATCTTTTTGCCAAGTTTATATTATTTGGTTGAGCGAAAGAAAAATAAGACGAATGCGATTGAGACAACTTAAATTATTATCACCTAAGCCTTCTCCGAAAAGATAATAATCTTAGATAATAAAAAACAAATAGCCACTACTCAGATTATCGAAGTATTATAATTTGATAATCTGAGAATCTGTGGTTTTTATTTGTTTTAATTTTAAGAGTAGGTTTAAAAATAAAAAAATGGTGCGGTTTTATTCAAATCAAAAAGAAAAATATCAGAATTAGAAGCTCTCAAAACTAAAAAAACAGCTTCAAAAGACTAAAAAAAGCTCCCAAGAACAAAAAAAGTAGCTCTAAAAAACAAAAAGTAGCTCCAAAAAGTATAAAATAAGTCTCAAATTACGAAATAGAAGTCTCAAGATACGAAATAGAAGCTCCAAAAAGCAAAACTGATGGCGCAAAAAGCAAACCTATATATCCAAAAAGCGATCTTTCAAACGAAATATCGCTATCTATACACGCAAAAAGCAACCTTATACCTCCAAAAAGCAATCTTATACCTCCAAAAAGCCTCCTTTCAAGTGAAAATAGCAAATTGGTTCGGACAATAAGTCAGTTGGTTCGGACAAAAAGTCAGTTGGTTGGCATTTTAAGAAACATTATATACACTTTAAAAGGATTTAAAAACCCTTTTAAAAAGATGGTTGGCCCTTTAACAAATAGAGTTTGCCTTATTTTAATATTGATTTTTAATCATTTAAAGATCGATAAAGATTTTTCAAAATGAAAAGTTTATTATATAAACCTTACAACAAGCAGTCCCTAACTCATAACTCATAATTCATAACCCATAACTTCACCGGGTTTTCCCTAAATAGTCTGCATCCAATAAATTCAAAAGCTTTTCTAAGTAAATTGAAGCTTATTTCCTTAAACTAAATTGTTTTGAAATACTAAGGTTGAAAGAACACAAATTGGCAAACTGTTTTCCGTTGTAATTGCGATACACCGGCACATCCACAGCCCCTCCCACGCTCCATCCTTTATAAACAGTGTAGTTAGCCTGCGGCGAAACAATAAAGATATTGCCCCCGGTATTCACATCTTTTAATTTATTGGGCTTAGTGTCGTTGCTGCGATATTCGTGTCTGATTTGCAGAATACCCATCAGGTTAGTAGCGAGTTTTTCGGTCAGAAACAAAGAGGAGAACAAAGTATTTCCGAATTGATAGTCCTTATCGTTAGCCATATTATACTCAAAACGGTTCACCAATATCATTCGGAAGTTAATTTCAGGGAATTTTTTCGACAAAAAAGAGTGCGCAACAAAGCCATAAGCGCCTGTCGAGGGTTGAATGTCGATAGAATAGCCTCCTACATATTTAGGATCTAGAGGCGACGGAAACTTCACCCCTACTCCTCCCGTATATTCGATATTAGCCGTCAAATTATTAAAGAAGTTATACTTAACAGAAACCACCGAATTGGCAATTCCTGAACCAATAATTGGATTATCGGGTAATGAACGGTAGATTTGGGTTTTGTTGATAAAATATCCCAATTCAACCTCAGCCGTCAGGCGACGGGTGATACCATAAGCCAAAATGGCACCGGTATAATTAAAATAAGCATTTTGCAGACTACCGATGTCGTTGATTTTATCCCCTTTATAATAATCCTCCGAATAGCTATGTCTGAAAAAAGCCGTCACCCTCAGGTTTGCTTTGTCTACAATTCCCACATTGGTGGTGCCACCAAACGAATTACCACCTGAGCAGCACTGCGAATAAGCGTTTTGCAAGAAGAAGGCAAAAGCGAAAAACAATAATATTTTTCTCATTACTGTTGAAATGATCTCACTGTAATGGTTTTCGAAGCTGTATTAGAAGCATTGTCCGTAACCGTACATTTCACATAGAAAGTATCCACATGGCAAATTTGAAAATTCACAATAGCACCCATTCCAATGATGGCACCGCTAGTTTCCCAGGTATACGACAGGTTATCGCCCGTTGCAACTGCAGTAACTTTAAGTGGTTTATTAATTGGAACTGAATCGCACTCGGAAGTGAGGCTCGAAAACACTAAAGGCACAGAGGCTGTCCCCTTTTCCTTCTTACACGAAATGATAAAAAGACTTAGGATAAAAACTGAAATCATTACTTTTACTTTCATAGCTTTAATAATTAATTTTATGTTGAAATTTTGGTTGATTTATTCGAAAACGAAGATAAATATAAATTAGTTCATGCAATCAAGCTAAATTAAAGCTTGCTTTCCAACATTTATTTCATTTCATAAAATCATCTTGAATATAATGACAAATAATCTTTTAGTTTTCAAATCAATATATTTTAATTTAGAAGAGATTATTTTTATGCATTAACGATATAATAACACGGCAATTGATAAGTATCAGTGATAGAAAAATGTTTTTTAAAGGCTGATTATGTTTTTCTGAAGCAAATTCAGCAAATAATTCTATTTTTGTCTGAACAAATTGAAGATTCAGTGGTTAAAATTAAAAAATCTAAGGATTTTCAGAAACACCTTTATATTATTAATAATCAATACTTTTAAAAATGAAAAAACTTTTCTTATCTTTTCTTATCTTATTTCTAATTGCAAAGCTTTCGGTGGCACAAATACCCAATTTCAGTTTCGAAAACTGGACCAGCATGGGAGCTTATTCTAACCCTGATGAATGGGGCACCATGAACAATACCAGTTCAGCCCTAAGTGTTTTCACTGCAACCAAAGGTACACCGGGCAACCCTGGTGCATCCTACTTAAACCTGACTTCGAAGACAACTTCGCTGGGTGTATTAAATGGCATAGCTGTGAGCGGAAAATTAGACAGCCTCACCATGAGACCTATTTCGGGTTTTGCATTTAATTTACGTCCACAGACTTTCTCCGGGAAATGGCAACACATGATTTATGGCACAAGTCCGGGCATTGTATCGGCAGTAATTACAAAATGGAACACTGCCAACAGCAAAAGAGACACTGTGGCACTTGCTTATCAATTGCTTTCGGGCATGGTGATGAGCTGGGCAAACTTCTCTTTGAATTTCACTTATCAAAGCGGCGAATATCCTGATAGTTGCATCATCGAACTCAAAGCAAGTGGACCCGTTCCTACCAATCAGGACTATTTGTATGTTGACGCTCTCGCTTTCAATGGTTCGGTGGCAGGAATTGAAAATAATTCCATTACAGCAAAATACGTTTCAATTTATCCAAACCCCTCAAGCAGCCTTATCAATATTGATTTTAATACCAACTCTGATGAATCCACTTTCATTGAACTTATAAATGTAAATGGGGAAGTTGTATTGTCGAAAAATGCAGGAATTTTGTCACTTAACTCTAAGCAAACTATTGATATTTCTTCTTTAACAAAAGGGGTGTACTTCCTTCGTATCATCACTGCAAGTACAATTGAAACTAAAAAGCTTATTATTCAATAAAACCAGGCTTCAATCACTTCAACCCACTTCTTGCCATTGCATGAAACCTTAGTTTTCATAGCTATCTTTTATTTTATTTCGAAATAGGCTTGTGTTATGGACAATAAATCCTCCATTGCATCTGCATGAACCCAATGTCCGGCTTTGTCAATGGTTTTTATTTCCAAATGAGTAAACAATTTCTCTAATAAAGGAATGTCTTCTGGTGTTATATAAGAAGATAAGCCTCCTTTTACAAATAAAGCAGGAATTTTACTTGCAAAATTAGAAGTAATTTCTTCATAAATGAAAGGCAGATTTTCATAAAGCGAATGTAGGTTCAACCGCCATCCCAAACGATTCGGTTTAATCCAGTATAAGTTCTTCGAAATGAAAAGCAGCAAACGCTTTTCGGGAATAAATTTCGATAAAAATGACTCTGCCTGCTCGCGGGTAGCGATTTCATCAAAATCAAGCGAAAGCATAGCCTCTATCAGGCTTTGATGCTCCATATAATGTTTGTAGGAACGCGGACTAATATCCACCACCATCAGTTTTCTGAGTCGTTCGGGATACAAAAAGGCAAGTTTCATGGCTACCTTTCCTCCCATCGAATGCCCAATGATATTTGCCTTTTCAATTTTTAAAACATCCATCAGTTCAATCACATCATCCACCATAGCATCATAGTTATGCACCTTGCTATGTGGAGATTGCCCGTGATTTCTCAAATCAGGAATAATAATATTTTCATTTGGGCTTAGGCTTTTTGCAAAACTCACCCAATTATCAGAAATCCCTAATAAACCGTGCAGGATTATAATAGGATTTTCTTCTTGTCCATATTGTCTGTAAAATAATTGCATTTTAGAAATTCAAAATTTCAAGTCTCAAGCTCCAAACTCCAAGAGTTTTATTATGACATTTTTCTCTTGGGACTTGAAATTTGGGCTTTGAGACTTAGGTCTTCTTTTATTTTTTAAGTTCCTGAAGATATGATTGAATTGTTTTTTTAAGACCGAAGTATAAACTATCGCAAATTAGGGCATGACCAATAGAAACTTCCAACAAACCAGGAACGTTTCTCGAAAAGTAATTCAAATTTTCCAAATTGAGGTCATGACCTGCATTCACCCCCAATCCAGCACGAACCGCAGCTTCGGCACCTAAAAGATAATCTTCAATAGCTGATTGTTTATTAACAGAATAATTCTTTGCATACGCTTCAGTGTACAATTCAATTCTATCGGTTCCACTATCTGCAGCATAATTAATCAGCTCAACTACAGGGTCAATAAAAATGGAAGTACGTATACCTCTTTCTTTAAAACAATTAATAACAGTTATCAGAAACTCCTTATGTTTAATTGTGTCCCAACCCGAATTCGAAGTAATGGCATCAGGAGGATCGGGAACCAAAGTCACCTGGTGGGGCTGAACGCTTAACACTAAGTCAATAAAACTGGCCGAAGGATAACCTTCTATATTAAATTCTGTTTTAAGCAAGGGTTTCAAATGACGAACATCATCATACCGAATATGTCGCTCGTCGGGACGAGGATGCACTGTTATCCCCTCTGCTCCGAAGCTTTCACAATCGAGGGCTACATTGATTACATCGGGGAGATTACCCCCTCTTGCATTACGCAAGGTGGCTATTTTATTGATGTTTACGCTAAGTTTAGTCATTTTGAAAAACAATTATTTTACAAAATTAATATTATTTCAACAGAAAGCAGTACTTTTGATACTTGATTTAAAACAAGCTGATGACTGAAAAAACTTTTACACTGGAAAACGTAAACCCCCTCGAGATTTTTGGGATTTATAACAGTAATCTTCTTTTGTTGCAAAAAATCTTTCCTAAACTCAAGCTCGTTGCAAGCGGAAAAGATGTGAAAGTAACGGGTGGTGCCAGTGTGCCGCTCAGGGTGATCGCATTAGAAAGAGCTGGATTGCCCGATACACAAGCAAGATTGGAAGTCATTACACACGTGACCTTGGCACCCGTCACCGGGTTATAAGAATATGTTGAAGAATTTGTTCCGGTATTCGTGCCATTAACCTTCCATTGATAGACTGGGTTGGAGCCTCCGTTGTTTGGTGTCGCAGTGAATGTAACTGTAGTTCCTGGACAGAATGGATTCGGAGAGGCGGTGATAGTAACTCCGGCAGGCAATCCCAGGTTGCCAATCATGGTTATCGTGTTGGATATTGCAGGATTTCCTGTGACACAAAAATCGGAAGAAGTAAGTACGCAGGTCACAAGATCACCTGAGATGGGATTGTAAGAATAAGTTGAATTATTGATTCCCACATTCAATCCATTCACTTTCCATTGATAAAAGGGCGTTGTCCCTCCATGAGTAGGGTTTGCTGTGAAAGTGACCGAACCTCCTATGCAGAATGGGTTTGATGAAGCAGAGATAGAGATGCTGACCGGCAGGTTGGGATTAACAGTCATGGTTACCGGATTGCTGATGGCGGGATTTCCGGTCGTACAGGTTTCAGAAGAGGTAAGTGTACAGGTTATGACATCGTTGTTTAAAGGGATATAAGAATAGGTATTACTGTTGGTCCCGACTATACTTCCATTCACCTTCCATTGAAATATTGGTGTAGTACCTCCATGCGTTGGTGTTGCAGTAAATGTAACCGGTATCCCTGCACAGACCGGGTTTGCTGAAGGTGCAACCGAAACGCTGACCGGCAGGTTCGGGTTTACAACCATCATAATCGTGTTCGACGTGGCCGGGTTGTTTGAAATGCAAACCGTTATAGATGAAGTCAGAACACAGGTTACCTGGTCTCCGTTCAAAGGCGTGTAACTAAAGTTCGGACTATTCGTGCCGGAAATCACGCCATTTACTTTCCATTGGTATATTGGCGTTGTTCCCGGGTTTGTTGGTGTTCCCGTGAATGTTACCGAAGTTCCTGCACAAACATTGTTCAAGGAAGTAGCAATAGAAACTTTCGCAGAATCTCCTGGATTTACCGTAACTGCAAAATCCACAGGGGAACCGGAACAACTTCCGACCTTTGGGGTAATATGATAGGTCACAATTCCAGGCGTTGCGAGATGATTGACCAGGGTCTGGTTTATTACAATTCCGGAATCTGAACTTAAACCACTTATGTTCCCTGAGGTTAATGTGGTCGTCCAATGAAACATGGTGCCGGAGACATTCGAAGTCAGTGAAATATTTGTAGAATCCCCTGAACAGATGGATTTTGAAAGGGGATTATTCATAACTGTTGGAACAGTAGAAGTAAACAATTGAACCGTATCCCTTCCGGTACAGCCATTTGAATTTGTCACCATGACCATGTATATTCCTGCTTGGCCTGTTCTAAATGTTTGAGATGTTCCCACTATTAATCCTGAACCGAGGTCTTTCCACAAATAACTGCATCCTGAGCAAGCACCAGCATCAAAAGTGGTTGAATCTCCTGAACATATTGTTCTGTCGGGTCCAACAGCGACTTGAGGACTCGGAACAATTGTTATTGTTTGCCAGGAAGTATCCGTCCTATTATCATTGTGCCTGACAAATAATTCTATCGTATAGTTTCCTATGTTTGAATATATATGAGAAGGGTTTACCAGGTTTGAGAAATTGGCAGCACCTGAAGCCGGATCACCGAAATCCCAGTGTATACTGTCGGCCGGGGGCCAGATATCCCCGGAAAAAGAGATAGAGTCCTTTTGACAGTGACCAATTTGATGAATATAGGCTTTGTATTTTTGGAGGAATTGGGGAAAACAGTTGTTGTGCCAATTTCCATTTAAGGAGAATACATTCTTTTCATAATTACATCCCATGCCAATGATTGATGGATTATTTATCCTGCACAGAGAGTCACTGAATGCATCATAATTGCCCATATAAATTCTCCAGTCAGGACCCAACTGGATATTATTTCCACTGCAACATCCAATTAATTGTTGACTTTGAATAAAAGACAAAGAATCAGTGGATTCCATATTATATTGAAAAAAAATCGTTGTTGAAGGGTTTGCACCGGTACCTGTTATATATAGACATTTTGCATCAACTGAGAATTCTTTTCCAATCATTTTAATATTAAATCCCGGATAAGTTGTTTTAAATTTAAATCTTGACGAGACTACTCCTGTGGAGGTATTAAAATAACAAACCTCTGATAGTGAATCAGTACAAATTAAATTTGTGCCATCCATAGATATTTTCATAGAGTAAGAGAATGAGGTAAAAGAACTTAGATTTCTTTTTAAAGTTGAAGGACTGAAAACAGGATTAACTGAGATTCCTGATGAATTTACCAGATAGGATAAATATTTTTCATTCTTGGTATGACTTAAAACAACAACCCATATATCCTTATTATTTTTATGGCGGGTTGCGGTAAGCTGGATTACAGCGCTATCGCCGAAGGGCAAAGAAATATTTTTTTGGGTTGGGATGATGTCTCCCATTCCACCATTTAACTGCATGTCAATAATGGAATAATGTAAACCTGTTGGCTGTTGGTAAAGAACAGGATCGGAACCAACGGTGAATAAATAGTATTGATGGCTATTCCCGACTGCAGGGATACCCATGACCGACTGGCATTCATGAGTACCTCCTAATAATCCTGTTCCATTTGGCATGACGGTATTATTTCGGCAATAAACCTTTAAACCATCTGAATAGAATAATAAATTACCGGACGAGTCGGAAACCGAGGTTCCAATTGTATTACCCCCTTGACCCATTGGATTTGCCGGTAAGGCATATGGTTGACCCGATATAAAAGTCATGGAAGCATGCCAGCCGAAATACCAGTTGTTCCATTCACCCTGGGAATTACAGATAAGTGGGTTTAAAAGAATAATAATTACAAAAAATGAAGAAATCTTCCCCATTTATTTTATAAAGTTGCAATATAGGGCAAAGATACTTAGTATATAATTCTGAATATCAGAAATGAAAAGTCCGTCTATCAAAAATTATTTACCTCTCGACAAACGAACTTTTCAACCTTCATCATCAAAATTTAACCTCGATATCATTTGTACCTGTTAGCACATAACCAGTTGAAAACACGGCATAACCTGAATTGTCATGACGGGGCTCCGGATTAACGCCAGTATGTCTTACAACTAAAATCCTGATCTGGTAATAATCCGAGGATACTGGCGGGTTATATGGAACATTGGCAACATCGATGCCAGAGAATGGATAAGACGCTGGCCCTCCTGTTATTGGATTCCCTAATGATATTGTAAATACAGGTGCCCACTGAGAAATTGAGGGATACAGGGATTCGACCCGTAGTACTGCCTCATAAGTATCCGAGCCATTCCAACTTTGATCTGTTAGTATAAGTGTCCCGGCACAGTGTGCTGTAACAAATGTCCGTTGGGCTTGTGTGTTTGTCGTAAGGAAAACAAAGCCTATAACAAGGACATAAATAAAAACTAATCGATTTTTCATATAATGTTATGTTTTAAGATTTTAATAATACATCGTTACTGAAATTCATTTTGTTAACATTTCGGATATCCAATCTGACCTGTGTAAGGGATTGTTTTTTTCAAACCTTTAAAAAATGTTTTCCCTTAAGTCTTCGAAACTTTAGCCCGCCTTTTTCTGGATCTCGATTTGATTATCCCTGCAGAAAGCTAACTACAGGGATAACATCGATCGAAATTATTCTTCCCCAACTTAAAAATTGATAATGTGATAAAGAACTCATTTTGAAAAGGTTTTGATCCTACAATGCATCGTTTCTTAAGCCAAATAAAAGAAAGAACAAACAGCGCATTGTCAATTTGTGAAATGTAGAATACTGTAAGTATGAATTTTAAAATCGATTCAACTATTGTCATTTTATCAAAATTGTTCGTTCATTACAGTATATTGCTCGTAAATATATGGGGATGAAATCCTCAAAGCAAAGCTTATTTTCCGTAAAATTCATTACGGAAAAGTGTAAATAAAGGAAGAAAAAATAATCTAATGCCCAGATATTGAACTGATAAGAAAATATTTAGAGTGCACAATTCCGTGCACCGATGGTGCACGCCACTTCCATTTTTAGTGGATAATTGGGTTTCTGATGCGGATGCCCCAGTAAAATAGATAGAAATACTTCGAATTTTTCCTGGTAAACTATATATTATTCATCTTATAGAGAAAGTATTGCCTCATGTTGATCAACGCAATGGGTTGCATAATTATATAAAAATGAATGTGACCCAGAATGAGCCTTGAGTGTTTTGTCACAAAGCGGGACGACTAAAAATGTTGTCAAATCAATAAGACGTTGTAATCATCATCTAATCCTTGGTACATCTGATACTAAAAGCATTCGTCCTTGAAGATGGATAAAACGACACACTGGGATTATAATCGTTTAGGCCATGTGCCCACGCTTTATAAGGCCCATAAGGAGTTGATGACCAGAAGAACGTTGCAAATTCATTGAAATCCCATTGTCGGTTGAAGTGGTTGACCCCGTTAAGCAATGCATTGAATCCAGAATAACCGGAATACTTCAATGGCGAACCCGCAAAACCATTGTTGATGTAAAACGAAAATAAGGTATTCCATTCGGCCTCTGTCGGTACATGCCAGCCCGGCGGACAAAGTCCCTGAAGCCCAGGTGTGTCATCGTATCGCATGATCTCATCCCACTGGTAATAAGTTTGGTTTCCGCAGTTGGTGGCAAGGTCGTTATAACAGTACTTTTCATTGATGCAGTTGTCCCTTTGATGCGATGA
>JBAWXL010000085.1:0-16043 GCA_037144095.1 Bacteroidota bacterium | reverse complement strand
GATACTATGAATGGTTTAATAGATAGTTCATTTAAAACCACTGAAATATAATAAACGACTTAAATAATTACGTAGGTTTAAAGTGTTAACTTGTATTATAAAAAACAGGCTAAATTTGGCCCAAAGCTCATCATAATTGGATGGATTGGGGTGATTTTATGGCTGGTATATACTAGCAGTAATTTTTTAAAGACAGACAAAAAATAAATGACAGACAGAAAATCAACATATGACTCTTTGAAGACAAAAATGGAAAATGCTGGTTTTTATTTTGAAAAAGAGCAAAATCCGCACCGTCAGAAAAGAAAAGAGTCCGAACTTGTTTTTATTCACCCGGATCTCATTAATAAATTTGAACAAAACGGAATAAAAGTAAATGCGAATAAATTTTACATTAAGCCGCTTACAGACGAGCCAAATTGTGAAATTGGACTCGTGACTGGTATTTCTTCACCACTCCATAAGCAGGCTGAATTTATTAAACCCAATACCATTGACTCCAATAAAGATACTCCTGCTTGGGCAAATAAAGAGGACGCTTCATCTTTAGACATTCTTTTGAATCAAATAAAATCATACTTAAAGTCATCTGAAACAACCACAGACAATAATATAAGTTCATTTCTCTTCACATGGAATCCGCAAAAATGGAATTGGAATGATTTGCAAGAAAGTATTGAGCATCTCGATAATGTTGGTTATACAGTTAGACGTTGGAGCTGTGGCAACTCAAAAAACATAAAAAAAGGGGACAGAGTTTTTCTTGTAAGACTTGGCGAAGAACCGAAAGGAATAATGGGCAGTGGATATGCTAAATCTTCTTATTATGTTGCACCACATTGGGACGGCACACAAGGGGAAACGGCAAACTATATTGACATTGAATTTGATATACTAATCAACCCTGATAAAAACATCCTATTTGATAAAAATGATTTGGACAAAGTAGACCCGAATAAAATTCAACAATGGTTTCCACAACAAAGTGGAATATCTTTAAAGCCAGAAATCCTTTCACTATTAGAATCTAATTGGTTTGACTTTGTGCGAGAGAACAAATACATTGGAAATGGTTTCGTTTCAAATGATGTTATATCAGACGAGACAGAATCTTTCATGGAAGGTAAATCAAAAGAAGTTACACAGACGCGCTATGAAAGAAATCCACAAGCAAGAAAAACGTGTCTAAGACATCATGGATACTCTTGTCAAATATGCGAATTCAATTTTGGAAAAACATTTGGTGAAATCGGAAACGGCTTTATTCATGTCCATCACATTAATGCAATCGCCGGAATTGGGAAAGAGTATGAAATTGATCCGAAAAACGATTTGATTCCCGTCTGTCCTAACTGTCATGCCATGATTCATTCGAAAAGACCTGCATTTACAATAGACGAAATAAAAGAAAGAATAAAAACAACTGCTAACAGCGTTTAAGTAACCGTAAAGAATAGAAAAAAAGTGATTATGAGTTTTTAAAAAGATTTTTTAAATTAATATAATATGGATATACAAAGATTAAGAAACCTTGTTCTTCTAGGAATGGAAGAGAACAATTGGGTAAGCCAAAAGGTACTCAATAATAACAGCATTGATTTTTTTAAATACATATTACCAAGAACAAAAGAAAAGGCAATTTTAAACCTAGCAATACAGGTTACTTGTATAGAGCATGATAAGAATATACAAGGAAACAAGTATCATTTATTTAGCCTTCCATACAATATTGAGAGAGGTCTTCATTCAAATCAGATATTAATGACTGGTGTTAATTTCTTAGAAGAGTTAGAGAAAATTGCAGGAGGCATTGCAATTGAAGGTAAGTCAGGCCCAATATTAGTAGGTATCACAGATGAATTAGCTAGTAATGAGATGTATCAAATAATAGCCAAGCATTACCTAGTTGCTTTTAAATCCGGTTATAAAACATTCCCATATTTGTCTTGATATGATTTTAAATAGCAATCAAAAATATAATTCAGATTTATTAAAAGGTACGGGGTTAATCCAAGAAACTCTATTGTTAATTAATATATATGAACCATCAATGACCAAGAGTCAAATGATAAGGAATGCTACTGAATCAAATATATTGGTCAAAGCCTCAGATATGAGAATTAAGGATATCGTGGAGATTGTTTTTTATAAAAGGTTTGTAAAAGAAGACCCACAAGTCCCTGTTTATCTAAAAAACTTGTTTACTCATTATTCTACTCTAGATATAATTGCACAATTATTTTTAATTTATACTGCGCGAAGTAATAAAATATTTTCAGATTTTATATTCTTGGTATACTGGCCTGAAGTAGTAAAAGGCAAGTTAGAAATGGACTCTAGTTTTGCTTTAAAATTCTTTGAAGAAACTATAAGACACACGGAATTAATTAATAATTGGTCAGAATCTACAAAAAAGAGAGTCGCTAGGCACATCATAGCAACCATGGTGGACTTTAAACTACTTGATAGGCAAAAGAAAATAAACTCAGTTTTTCTTCATGATGTTCCTGCAAACTATTTGGCCCATGAACTCCATTTTAAAGGTTTTACAGATAACGCAATTGTTAACTCAGATGATTGGAGGCTTTTCGGGTATTCGAAATTTGATACTATTAAGCACCTTGAAAGATTATCATTTCAAGGTCATTTTATTTTACAAAATTCTGGTGAGATTGTAAAAATCGACTGGATATATAAAACTATGGAGGAGTTTATAAATGCTATTAAATAATAAATTTAAGACGGTATTGGAGTATCTCGAAACTCCAAATCCTAATCATCATGCTGGTGACAAGCAAATAACATATTTAACCTTTGATACTTCTGAGACAATAGAAGTTAAAAGAAGGATAGGGAATTGGATATCACTTGCCAAAGGTTTTGATTTTACTTGTGTTGCTGTATCAATGGCTTCAGTTATTAATGACTTTTTTAGAAACAATCAGCGTAGAAATTCCTGGGTTATGCCGGATGGAAATTCTGACTTTGATGAGGTAGTAGATTTTTTTAAAGTTGACTTAGGTTCAATGGTTGTGGAAAATAAAATCATTGAGAATGCTATCTTAAAAGCACAAGAGGAATTGAAGTCTCATCCTAAGCCATTATTAATTGTTACCGATTTAGAGGCTATACATCCATTTACTCGTTTTGGCCCCATTGAACAAAAAATTTATAATGAAATAGAAATACCAATTATTATACTTTACCCAGGCACCTTGAGTGGGTCAAGTCTTGAATTTTTTGGTTTTTATCCACCAGATGGTAATTACAGATCTAAACATTTTTAAACTATGAGTAAGATAAAAGAACTATTTGATCCTTCAAAAGACATCTACAGAAGCATTGAGAAGGTTGTAACTTTTGGCAGTTTAAAAACTGATCATCTAAAAAGTGAAATTTCAGAATATGTTGTAACCGATAGGTTAAAAAATAATTTCGAAAAAATACTTGATGCAATGTCTGCTGGCATGCAATCAGAATCACATGAGGTGGGTATATGGATTTCAGGATTTTATGGTTCAGGAAAAAGCTCATTTGCCAAGTATTTTGGTTTAGGATTAAAAAAGAATTATTTAATTGATGGTTCTTCATTTCAGGAAAGACTTATTAATAGGATTAATTCAACACCGATATCTCAGCAGCTTAAGACATTAGTAGACAAGTATGATCCAGAGGTATTTCTTATTGATTTGGCTACCCAAACAATTGCTGGTTATACTATGGCACCAGTTGGGACTATTATTTATAATGAAATTATGAAATGGGCTGGATATGCGCCAGAGGAAAAAATCGCATTGCTTGAGAGAAAATTAGAGATTGACGGGAGGTTGGATGAGTTTAAAAAAATAGTCAAAACAGAAAAAAATGAAGATTGGGATGCTTTAAAATTTGAAGATAGGCTAACTGCTAAAGGTATTGCACAAGATTTAGCGCCAAGGTTTTATCCCAATATATGGAAAGATGCGAAATCGTTTAACATAACAAGAATAGATGACATAGAAAGCGATAGGGAAAAAACAATTCAAATGTTGGCGTTGGTTAAGAAGAAAACAGGTAAGGAAAATGTTTTATTCGTAGTTGATGAGGTTGGTCAATACGTTGCATCTGATAATGCTTTAATTCTTAAGCTGCAGGGTACAATGGAGAATCTTAAGGATATTGGCAATGGTAAGGTTTGGTTAATTGCTACTGCTCAACAAACCCTTACAGAAGACAATCCTAATGCTCGCTTTAATTCGGATAAACTTTATAAATTAAATGCTCGATTCCCTATACCAATTGATATTGAGGCATCAGATATTAAAGAAATTACCACCAAGAGGTTACTAGGGAAATCACCAGATGGATCTAATGAGTTAAAAGCACTATTTGCTAAACATGGTGAAGTTTTGCGTTTAAATACGCGCCTCACAAATGTAGAAAGGACGCTTTATAAAGCGGAGCTTGACGAAAAGAGTTTTATTGATTTGTATCCATTTCTTCCACATCACTTTAATTTACTTCTTGCTTTATTAGGTCGCCTAGCTAAGAAAACAGGTGGAATAGGTCTGAGATCCGCTATAAGGGTTATACAAGACGTTTTAACTGACAATACTGGTGATATGCTTGCTGAGGGAAAAACAGGCTCAATTGCCAACACAGCTCACATTTACAATGTTCTACGTTCTGACATTAAAAAATCATACCCTCACATTGCATCTTCTGTTGAAAAAGTGGTTGCAATATTTAACGAGAAATCGGAAGAAGCTGGAATAGCAAAAACGATAGCCACCCTCCAAATTCTTGATGATTTTCACCTTTCAATAGAGAATTTAGCAGTAATGATGCATCGTTCTGTTGAGGTACCTTCTCAATTGGATAACATTAAGAAAAAGGTAAATGAATTAAAAAATACCAAAGGACTAACCTTAAAAGAAATAGATGGCCAACTCCGTTTCATGACTGATGCAATCATTAAGTTGGAGGATGATAAACTAAGAATACCCGTTTCCAGCACACAGGTTAGAAAAGTCTTTGAAAACCAAATTGAGGACATTTTTAGCATAGTACCAACTGCTAGGATTGCAAATACAAAATCAGTTAAATCTGGTATTCAGTTAATGTATGAAAATAGAATATCAAAACTAGCAGAAACCACAGAGGAAATTCAAACAGAAATTTGCTTCTCATTACGTTCCAAATATGCTTCTGATTTAGAGGAATTGAAGCATAAGAGTATGGAAGCTCAAAATACTTCTAGGAACTATTTCATTGGGTTATTAGAGGATATACAAGATAAAAATTTAGAAGACATTGTAAGGTGTGAAGAAGTCGCCTCTTGGAAAAATAGATATGACGATAAGGAAATTCTTGATTATCTAAACAGTCAATTTCAAGAAGCACAGGTGTTAAAAGATGCATTAAGAAGGAAATTAATTGCAGCACTTGAAAGTGGTGAATTCATTTTTAGAGGTAGTGCAAAAACCTGTAAGTCATTATCAGATAGCGTTCGTGATGCGGCCAATATTTGGTTAAAGAGTTCTGCCGAGAAAGTATTTCATAAATATGATCTTGCTCCAAGTACTATCGAATCAACTGCTACTCAAAAACTATTACAGTTTGATGATTTGAGATCTATTCCTACATCATTAAACATATTTACAATCATTAGGGCGGATGGCAGTATAGATACAAGTAATGCTGCAATTAAAGCTATTGAAGACTATTTGCAGAATGAAGGTCAAGTTGATGGAAGAAAATTACTAGATCATTTTCAAGATGCTCCATTTGGTTGGCATAAGGATACCACGAGATATTTGATTACTATCATGTTTTTGGCATCTATTATAAAATTGAGAATAGCCGGTGACACTGTTAAAGTTAAAGGCCCATCAGCAATAGAGAAATTAACAAATGCTGCTGCATTTAACCAAATTGGTCTTTCTATGCATAGTGATGGCCAACCTACGAATGAACAAAAACTATGTGCTGCTCAGAATTTAGCTGAACTAACAAAAAATCCAGTAACACCGCTACCTCAAAAAATAAGTGAAGCTGTAATGAAGTTTTTCCCAGAATTTCAAAAAAATTACGCAGAGTTAAAAGTTCGATTGGAGAAACTAAAACTTCCAGGAGTCGATAAAGCCGAATCTATTCAAGAAGGTATTGCTGAAATTTTAAAAGGTGATGCATCTGATGCTACATTTAGTTTAGGCAAACCAGATGCAAAACTATTTTTAGAGTTACAATGGGCAAAAAAGGTTAAGTCGTCAATCGACAACGGTATTGAGTCAGTGATTGAAAAAATAAAGAATACACAAAATGAGGTAGAGCTCTTACCTGGAGATGGTTTAACAGGTCAATTAAGGGATTCAGTTAAGATCAAATTTGAAGACATCGATCGAATCCTTCAATCGGATAACTTTTTTGAACAGGCGGTTTCTCTAAATGATTTTGCCACTGAGATAGAAAGTGAGGTCATGTCAACCTGTGAGAACTTCAAAGAGGAGCAAAATGAAAATATTAGGCACTCAATTGAAGAACTGAAGCAAACTTATGAATGGGGCCAACTTAAAGATGAGCAAAAGCAGGAGTTTTCATCTCGACTAGATAACGCATTATTAAAAGACAAGAGCGGTATTAAAGGGATTAGAGAAATTATTACAGAAGTATACTCTTTTAATAATTCTTTAAAAACGATCAAGACTGAAATCAATGAAGCAATAAGGCCCGTTCCAGTAGTTGCGGGTGTAGATCCTGCAGGAGGAGCTATACTACAAACCAAAAAAAACAAGCCTATTTCCCTATCTCACATTTCAAAGCGAATTCAAAGTAGAGAAGATGTTGATAAGATCATTGAAACATTCACCAAGTTAAAGGACAATTGGAATGATGATGAGGTAATAGACATCAAATGGTAATTAATAATAAACTAAGCAACAAGTAGGTAAAATGGCAATAACTAAATCAGCAAGGGCAAGAATATTCACACTCGTTCAAGAGATAAAAAAACTCTTGGTGATTGAGGTTGCAAGTCAATTGGAGCAGTTTTATGGTATTAGGTTAGATGGAAGTGCTTTAATGATAGATCAGCTACCAGCTACAGAACCAGCGCTATTACACACTGCTCGATTATTAAGACAGCGAATAGATTATATCAAATCTAATATACCAACAGAAAAAAATAAGGAAGTTGAAGCTGTAAAGCAACTTTTAAATGAACAAGCCTTTAGTATACTCAATCGTTTTGCAACCTTACGAATGGCAGAAGAAAGAGGAATAATAAAAGAAACCATTCGCAAAGAATATAATAGTGAGGGCTTCCAGATATTTGATAGCATTACCGGTCAAGGTAAAGTAGCAGAACAATACATTCGTTATAAATGGTATTTGCTATCTATTTTTGATGAATTAGCAATTGATTTGCCATCTGTTTTTGATCGCTTTTCTCCCTATGCTTTAATCTTTCCTAGCGAAAAGGCTATGCGTTCGTTATTGACCATTATTAATAACGAGAATGTTACTATGCACAGAGAAGATGGCATCCAACCATTGAATCTATGGCGTGAAGACGAAACCATTGGTTGGATATACCAATATTATAATAGTAGGGATGAGATATCTGATATGCGTGATGCCAGCAGTGCGCCACGCAACAGCAGGGAATTAGCTGTTAGAAACCAGTTTTTTACTCCTCGTTTTGTTGTTCAGTTTTTAACGGATAATTCACTTGGAAGAATTTGGTATGAGATGACAAAGGGCAATACTCGTCTCACAGAAACTTGCCAATACCTAATTAGAAGACCCAAAGAATTGTTCTTAGATAAAGGTAATTCACGTCCTGAAAACGCAGATGAAGAAACAGATTATATTGAATATAGATTACTAAAAGATCCAAGAGAAATCTTGATGCTAGATCCCGCATGTGGCTCGATGCACTTTGGCTTGTATTCTTTTGATTTATTCGAGAAAATATATGTAGAAGCTTGGGACAATCATCCAGACTTATTATTGGATTTGCGCAATTCCATTACCCGTCAACAATTCATTAAACAAATACCTGAATTTATTATTCGGTATAATATTCATGGTGTAGACATTGACCCACGGGCTTTACAAATTGCAGCACTAAGTTTATGGCTAAGAGCACAAAAGAGTTTTGATAAATTAAATCTAGAGGCAGATGATAGGCCGCAAATTACAAAGAGTAATCTGGTTTTGGCTGAAGCTATGCCTGGTAATGCAGAATTATTAAGTGAATTAGTAAAGCCATTAGATGCTCCAATGCGAAAGTTGGTTACCTCGATTTGGGACTTAATGAAAATGGCAGGAGAAACCGGCTTACTACTTAGAATAGAAGAAGAAATTGATAAAAAGATTAACGAAATAGCAACCGAATTAAGTGATGAAGCCAAAGGATCACAGTTAAAATTAGGCTCAGACGAAGCTCAATTGCAAGCTGCAGAAAGATCTGCATTTTATTCAACCAAAAAATACAGAGATGCATTTTTAGAAAATGCATCAACTGAAGTTTTTAGAATATTAAAAGATTTGGCAGAAACTGCTAATGAAGGTGAAGCATATCAGAAACTTCTATTCGCAGATGATGCAGCACGTGGCTTTGCATTTATTGAACTATGTAAAAAGAAATATGATGTTATTTTGATGAATCCACCTTTTGGTGCAGCATCAATCAGCACTGAAACCTATCTACAAAAAAATTATCCAGTCTGGGGTAAAAATATTTTATCTGCTTTTTTTGAAAGAATGCTTGAGCTCATTAATAACGATGGTTTAGTTGGTGCAATTTTTGACAGAACTGTTTCTATTAAAAGTTCTTACGAAGGTTTTAGGGTCAAGTGTTTCTGTGGCCACATAACGGCAATGGCGGATACTGGATGGAATGTATTAGATGCAAATGTTGAAACGACCACAAATATTCTTTCTAAAAATATAACAGAAAAAACTGGAGTATTTTTTGAATTACTGGAATCAACTTCTAAAGACATAGATCTACACAAATATATCCAAGACTTCAAAAATGAATTAAACATTGCAAAAATATATCTAAAAAAGTCAATAAATTTTACGTCCTTACCAAATTCTATAATTGGGTATTATTTTGAAGATTATTTAATAAAAATATTTTCAGCTTATAAAAATATTTCACAAATTGGTTTTGGTGCTAGACAGGGACATGCTTTAAACTCTGATAAACATTTCCGGTTATTTTATGAGCTTATCGTTTATGATAATTGGAAAACGGTATATAAAGGTTCTCCTTATTCGTTATTTTATGTCCCTTATAGAGACATTGCTTGGTATAAAGACAACGGCAATTTTATTAATCAGGATAAATCTTTAAGGTCAAGTAATGCAGAACTACAATTAAAGCAAGGTGTTGGTTTTGGGAAAAGAGGCGAAATTCTAGACACTCATGTTTTAAAGACGGATACAATCTTTACACATGAAGGACAAGCTATTCCAAGTCTAAGCAAAGAAGATTCTGAAATTTGTTTGCTTTATACAAATTCTATTTTATCACAATTTATTATTAATACGTTTTGTGCACAACACAAAGGGAATGGGTATGTTAATTTAATTCCCATTCCAAAAATAAATTATGATTTATCTAGATTTTCTGATATGCTTAATACTGCTCTACAAATTAAAAGAAAGTGGTTTGCACTTGATGAGACTTGTCTTGAATTTCATCATTTATTGAAGGAATTTGTATATGCTGAGTCATTAAAAAAACAAATACAAAAGCTGCAGGCTAATATTTTGGAAGATAAAAGCGTTTATCTTGATATCGTTAAGAGAAACGATGATTTTTGGCTAAATGAGGCAAGCATACCAAGTGAAAAGTTACAAAACTTTGAAAATTATAAAAGTAAAAGACCATCAGAGAATTTAATATCCATAGATGGTTTAACAGATGAGACTGTAGAGGGGAATCCTATTCTCAGTTATGAAATCATCTCAAATTTGTTAGGCATTGCCATTGGTCGATGGGATATTAGAAGTGTTATAAAACCTGAACTAATTCCGGAATTTGGAGATTTTTTTGATCCACTTCCCTTTATGCCGGTGGTTAGTTTAAAGGGAATTCCCAAAGATTATCCATTTTCGATACATGAGGATGGTATTTTAGTGGAAGATAATACAAATCCAAAGTCCCTAGAGAAAGCCATCATAAATGTTATTAATAAAATCTGGCCCGAATCTGGAAATTCAATCTTAAATGAACTTTTGGAAATTGGAAACATCAATTCATTAGTACAATTCTTTTCCAACCCTAGTGGGTTCTTTGATTTTCATTATAAACGTTATACAAAAAGCCGCAGAGAAGCTCCTATATACTGGCCTATTTCAACTGCCTCCGGTAGTTATACTATTTGGTTATATTATCCAAAACTAACGGATCAAACTTTAGTTGCAGTTATCAATAATTACCTTCAACCAAAAATAGATGATGTAATTAAGCAAAAGAAACCACTTGAACTTAATTCTATTCTTGATAATAAAGGCTTAAAAGAACTCAAGGAGTTGAATGATTTTGAATATGAATTAGATGAAATGAAGAAAGAGTTATTGCGGATTACAGCTTTACCTTATAAGCCAAATCATGACGATGGTGTTATAATCACCGCTGCACCACTTCATAAGTTATTTCGCCATACCAAATGGCGTAAAGCAACAGAAGATTGCTGGAAAGAAATAGAAAATGGAGAATACGATTGGTCTCATCTAGCCTATTCTATTTGGCCTGAAAGGGTTACAAAAAAATGTAAAAAGGATTTGAGTATGGCTATAGCTCATGGAATAGAAAATATCTGTGAAGTAAAGCCTAAGGAGAAGAAAGAAAAGGCAGCAAAGGTTAATAAAAAGATTAATCCAATAAACGAATTAAATTTTGGAGAATGATAGAAGAATTTATAACCACCCACATCAAATCAAAGCTTAAAGATTCTCCTTCATTAGTATTATATGATGCAGAACATTTATATGCAGACTTATTACCAGCAT
This sequence comes from Bacteroidota bacterium, assembly GCA_037144095.1. Classification (GTDB taxonomy): domain Bacteria; phylum Bacteroidota; class Bacteroidia; order Bacteroidales; family CAIXTV01; genus CAIXTV01. Next base: position 5,036 of record JBAWXL010000085.1, on the reverse strand, counting down.
TAAAAGCTGAAGGGATAACTATTTTTGATATTTCGGAATCAATACTTTCTGTAAGAGAGGACGCACTGGACTACTATAATCAATTACTACCAGCTATGAAAGATGCAAGGATGATTGTATATGTACCTTTTCCTCCTCCAGAAACAAAGCAGGAGAAAATAGATGATCCATTTTTTATTTTCACGTTGGGTGGGACATATTTCCCTTACGATGCTAATGACAAATATGAGTCCTTATGCAAGGCTTGCTTCAAAGACAAAGAAGATAAAATTACTACTTTATTTGAGCAAGAAAGCCCTGACTTTGAAACCATCAACGCATTAGGTGGTGGAAACACATGGGCTAAATTACAAACGCTCACTGGTGGTAAATCTGAAAAGGAAATTCTAGGTGTAATTATGGCACCTACAAGTATTCAATTAGAAAATCTAAAGAAAGATAAAACTTGGCAAAAGGAATATAAAGATGTTGTAAAAACTATTGGGCTTGTTCCTCAAGAAAAATCATTTGATGGGATAACGTATGAGTTATGGCGTTTTATTCTATTCAGCGAATTCGTCTTTGATTTACCTATTGATTTACCAGAAAGTCTAAAGTTAATATCAGTTGCAAAGCCGTCATCAAAACAAACTGTAATTGAAATTTGCAGATCACTACGAAATAATAAATCATCAGAAGAAGTTTACATTTCAATGGCAGAGCAAGTTGCTAGTGAATTAGCATTACCAACAATATTTAAAAATGAAAGTAATCTTGGTGAGATTATAACTTTTTCATTTGAGGATAACACCTATTTCTATCATTGTATTCAATTACTTGTTGAAGGAAAAAATGCTGAAGCAAATTCAATAATATTAACAAGTAAGGATAATATCTGGCTACACCATGATGAAGAGCGTAGAAGATATTGGAGATTAGCGGATCTAGGTCACCAAATCATACTAAAATCTAAGCAATCAATTACTGCTGCGGCTAGTTTAAAAATATGCATAGAAAATTATACTAATGAGGGTTATAAAATAGATCAATTGCAGCGTAAGTTCGAAAAAGAGCAAATGGAAGTGCTTCAAACTAATGAGGCACTAATTCAGTTGCTTAAATTGGTAAGAAGTAGTTATAATACCATTACTGAAAAGAACCAAAAAGTATACCAGCAATTACTAGTAAATGAACACTGGCCTGTTGCTGGTATGATCATTAATTCAGAGGTGTTTACAAAATATATCCAGCCATTAAGAAAGGCGAATACCAAAACTGCTTTTTTGCTAATTGATGCGTTACGTTTTGAATTAGGTAAAGAACTAGAAGAGCAGTTAATTAAACATTTTAATATTAATTTGATTCCATCATGTGCTTATTTACCTACTGTAACGAAGTTCGGGATGGCAGCATTACTACCGGATGCGGAAAAGGATCTACACCTGGAAAACCACCAAGGTTCATTAGAATCCTTTATGGGTGATAAACCGATATTAACCTTATCTAATCGTAGGGATTATTTAAAGGAAAAATTGGGTGATCGTTGTGAAATCATTCCAATGGATAAATTGATTTCTACTAGCGCTTTTGATCCAATTGATTTGTTAATAGTAACCACTAGTGAAATAGATACCGCCGGTGAAAATTTAGCTTCTAACAGTATGCATGCTATGCACCAGGCTGTTCAAAACCTGGTTAAATCAATATACTTACTAAGTCAAAATGGCTTTGATAAAATTGTCATAGCCACTGACCACGGATTTGTATTGCATCCGATATTTCAAGCAGGAGACAGCGTTAGTAAGCCTGCGGGAGAGTGGATTATGACTAAATCTAGGTCTTTAGCAGGGCTTGGCGCAATACCTGATTCAGCCTTAGGATTTACTGCTGAACAATTAGGTATAAAGACTAAAGTTAAAGACTTTGTGTTCCTAAAAGGGTTTGCTGTATTTGAGAAAAATACCAACTATTTTCATGAAGGGTTATCCTTACAGGAAAATGTTGTTCCTGTAATGGTTGTTTCAAAACTTATAGTAAAAAAACAGGATCAGATTGTTATTAATCTAACCTATAAGGGCAAAAATACAGGCATTATTACTTCGAGAAGACCTTCTTTTGAGATTGCTTCTTTTATCGAAGGAAAGTTTGGTTTTGATCCAATTGCAGTGAGAATGGAAGCAATATCAGGAACGCAGGTTGTTGGAAAGCCATCTGCTGATGAGAAAGTAAATGAAGCGTCTAAATTTGTTGAAATTATACCTGGCCAATCTTACAAAATTGCTTTAGATATGGATGTGGATTTTGAAGGTGATTTTGAGGTTAGAATAACAGACCCTGTTACCAATAAATTGCATTCAACAATAACTATTAAAACTGATTATATATCATGAGTGATCAATTAGATAAAAAATTAAACGAAGTCTTTGCTGGCAAAGTTGTTAGAAAAGACCTAGTGCATCAAATAAAGAAAGCTGCAAATGTTCCTTCATTTGTATTGGAATTTTTACTTTCCAAATATTGCGCTACTGATGATCCTAATGAAATTGAGGCAGGTAAAAGAGCGGTACTGGAGGTGATTGAATCAAATTACGTTAGACCTGATGAATCAAATAGTGCCCAATCTAAGGTTCAGCAATTGGGACGACATAAATTCATCGATAAGATCCATGTAAAATACCATGAAAAGGAAAGACGTCACTGGGCTGAAATGGAAAATTTTGGTTCAAAGAGAATTGCCATCAATGAGAAATTTTATAAGGAAAATGGAAAATTACTTGAAGGAGGAATGTGGGCAGAAATAACTCTAGCTCATAATGAAGTAGAAGAGGATAATTATGCTTTTTACATTGAAGATTTAAGACCAATTCAGTTAGCACGTTTTAACGAAGCAATATATTTTGAAGGAAGAAAGCAATTTACTAGAGATGAGTGGATTGATGTGATACTCAGAAGCGTAGGATTAAATCCAGAAATAATGGATAATCCTCCACCAGAGATAAAGGCTAAGTTTCCTTCTGGGTTCAGATTAAAAATGCACTTCCTTTCAAGGTTATTACCAATCGTTCAAAATAATTACAATTACATTGAACTTGGGCCAAGAGGAACTGGAAAGTCTTATTTCTATTCCGAGTTTTCTCCCTATAGCACATTATTAAGTGGAGGACAAGCAAGTACAGCTACACTTTTATATAATAACCGAAAGGAGCAAGTTGGTGCTGTCGGTTTTTGGGATAATATAGCTTTTGATGAAGTGGGTAACATGAAAATAAAGGATAGCGATACCGTACAAATCATGAAGGATTATATGGCTAATGGTCGTTTTTCTAGAGGAAAAGAAGTAATAGCCAATGCCAGCTTTTCTTTCGTTGGTAACATTGATCAATCTGTAGATCAACTTGTAAACTCATATGACCATAATTTATTTGTTACACTTCCTAAAGCGTTTGACTTAGCCATCCAGGATCGTTTTTATTTTTATTTGCCAGGATGGGAAATACCTAAAATGGATAATAAGTTTTTTACACAAAGCTTTGGCTTGATCACTGATTATATGGCGGAGGCTTTTCACTATATGTTTAAGCACAACAAAGATTATGTTGATATAGTAGGTAGACGATTAAAACTAGGCCCCAATATTCAAGGAAGAGATGAATCTGCTATTAGAAAAACTGTTACAGCCTATATCAAATTAATTCATCCAGCCGGTGAGCCATCTGAAGAAGAATTTAATCAATTAGTAGAATTTGCTATTGAAGGTAGAAGACGAGTAAAAGAACAAATGAATAAGGCCAAACCGGATGATGAATTCGCATTAATTGATCTTTCTTATTTCAAATCAGATGGTACAGAGGTTATAGTTTACTGTCCTGAAAGTAGAAATTCAGAAGCCACTCACAACCCAAGAAAAATTGAGGGAGTCGAAAAGCCTAGTTCACCAACAATTGATAGAATAACAATTTCTACCGAAGACATTACACCACCTCAAAAGCAGTTGGAGGAAAAACGAATCAAAGTACTTTATAGTGATACAGGATATGGGTATGAAACTATTTTCAAAGATTATGTTGTTGGCGCGTCAGAAATAACATTAGAGGATGCATATATTCGACAAAAACACCAGATAAATAACTTCCTTCGGTTATGTGAGATTATTGTAAAAGAAGCTTCTTGCAAAAAGCTTACCCTAATAACAAGCTCGGATGATGAAGATCAAAAGAAAGAAAACATATTAGTGTTTGATCAAATTGCAAATAGTCTTTTTGAGCATGATATTGAATTTAGAGTTGAGTTCAGTGAAATTCTTCACGATAGGGAGCTTAAAATGAATAATGGGTGGAATATCAAGATGGGAAGAGGATTAGATTATTTTCAATCCCTTGGTGGAAATTATTTCCAAATTGGTACAAATGACTTAGATCTGAGACCATGTCTTGAGACAAGTTTTGATTTTTATAAAAGTAATTAAATTAGTATAAAAAAGAAAGAGAAAAGTGGACTTTAATTATTAAAAATCTAATGGAGTAGGTATTAAGAATTTCGTGCAAACTAAGCCACCTTTTGTAGATGGCGACCTGATATTCCGGCGAAACCATGCCACTTTTTGGTAGCATATGATACAAGGTATAAAAATAGCTAAAATCTTGTACCGTAAATCCGATAATGTGTTAATTGATCGGCTAACAACATTGAAAACCATGTTTGATAAAGGATTGATATCGACTGAAGAATTTGACGATAAGAAAAAAGAGATTCTTGAGGCTGTTTAAAATAGTTTAAATTACAAAAAACAATTACCATGTCTAAATACGGATTTTCCTTTTCTTGGAAACGCGCACTTGGAGTTACCAGCGCCAAACAAAAATTTGCGCGTGAAACAGGTATTCCAACAACTAAGTCTGGAATGCAGAGAAAGTTGGGTGGAGCGGTTTTAGGGTTGTTGTTTGGATTGTTTGGTGGGAAGAAAAAATAGAACAAATCATCTAACTATATAATCCGTTATAGCTTTCCCAATTTAAATTTCCTTAACATATTCGAATACGCCACAGGTGTAATTTTAA
>JBAWXL010000084.1:0-16203 GCA_037144095.1 Bacteroidota bacterium | reverse complement strand
ATAAATCCAGATTAACTATTTGTGAATCTAGATCAACAGTTTATAAATCCAGATTGACTTTTTGTGAATCTAGCTGAACAATTTACGATTCTGGATGCTGGATTTTCGATTCTACATGTGATATTTTCAATTCTTCAAGCTAGTATTTTGCCCCTGACTGAGTGATTTTTAATTCAAATTGATGCTTTTCAAAGTACAAATACACATTGCATTAAAACAAATCTAACCTACAGGATCAAGAACTTGTCAACTTGGTTAAGGAACTTCATAAGTCGGTTGAGGAACTTGACAGAAAGGTGAACCAACTTGACAAGTTGGTTGAGGAAGTTGATAAGTCGGTTATTTTGAAAAAATCATGTAGATTTTACTGAAAGTTGAATTGTCAATACACTTCTTCGTGTGTTCCTAAATCAAAAAACGGCTTTTGTTGGTTTGTCTTTCGTGAAATTAAATACCACCGGAAAATTATAATTGATAGAGAAAATCCATTTCAGTAGATTTAATTCTCTTTCTGAATACTTTCTTAAAAGAATCGCTAAATGAAACTTCCATTAGATCATTTTCTTGAGTTCCTCAATATTTGAGGAAAATTTCAGTTTCCCTGATTTATTTTCTTCAACAGATTGTTTGTGGTTATTTGCAATCTCATCTCTTCTGGCATCAGCTATATTATGCTCTAACAGAATTTTAATCTCTAATCTGTCTTCGAGGGGCAAACCATAAATACTTTCAATAATATTATTGAATTTTAAAGTTTGAGTTTTCATAATATTACATTTGCTACAAACATAGATATTTTATCATTATCCCAATAAAAACCACATAGGTAAATGTTTTACTTTTTCCCAAGTTGCTTTTCATATAATTCATCAGTGGAGATAAATTTATTCCAGCCTATTATCAATAATCCTTTTTGAAGTTCTTTATCTCCGCTCCAAAACTTTCCTTTGATGTGCTCTGTCAGTGCAATAAATTCAGTGTCGTCGATATCAATGTCAAAAGTCAAATTTTCAGCAAATTTAAACGATTCTTTTGAGACCAATTTAATATTGATAAATCTAATTTTATCTGTAATCAATTTTATAACTTTATACAAATCAAAGTCAGAATAGCCGGATAGTTGTTTGATTTTGTCTTTATGATTTTCTATCTCAAACAGCAGCTGTTCTGTTGAGTAAAAATTAATTTTATTTTTGGGTTGCAAAATAATACGGGCTATTTTGCTATTGGTGTTTAAAATGGCACTAAAGACTATATTGGTATCTAAAACAATACGCATCAGACAAGTTGTTGCTTTGTTTTTTCCCAACGACCTTTTTTAATTTCCTTTACAAGCATATCAACATCTTTCTGGCTTGCCTTTGATTTTTTTGTGATTTCCTTATATTCAAACAAGTTTGTCAAATCTTGCAAATCATCAACATTTAAATCGTAGGGCAACCGAAAGATAATTTCGCTTTTTGTTCTTTCAATTATCATAACCGTATTTTTTTGCAAAGTTAATGAAAATCTAAATTGTAATGAAGGCTTAGCAGAAAATAAATTCTAAGAGCATTTGAATTAGCAAATGCAGTTTTTAAGAAAGGAAAGTATATGTTATCCACTCAAAATCATCATACTTATCTTCCATCTTCTCCCAAAAGCCATTGCTCCAATCCATAATCACTGCGGGATTCCAATCTTTGGGTAAGTCTTTCAGTATGGCATCCACCATTCTGCCTCCATGTCCTTTTATAGGGGAATTGGGATTGGAAGGTTTTGGAGGATTATTTTTTATGAAGTGGGATTAGTACCATTTATTTGAATGTATTAAGAGTAGAAATTCAATTATGTATTATGCTAATATAATTTATCCAAATTTACCATACCAATCGAATTTAATAGTTTCTGACTTTTAAGAGTTAAAGGATTCTCCCTAAACCACGCCTGCTTTAAAGCAGGTAAATCTTTAAGCATGCTAGGGATTTCTTCAAAACCATTGTTCATTACATTTAATATCTTTATGTTTTTTAAATTTGAAAAGCTTTTTGGAATTTCTTTTATATAATTATCTCGTAAGCAAAGTTCGTTTAGATAAGTTAGGTTTTCAATCTCAGGGGGGATTTGTCTAATTGAAGAATACATTAAAGAAAGCTTTTTCAAATTCTTCAACTTACATATTTCGTTTAAAAATATATGGTCAGAAATTCGAACTCCACATAAATCCAACTCTTCGAGTAAACCAAGTTTAATTAAATATCCAGCCTTTAAGTCTTCCGATTTGATCATGTCAAATTCCATCAACCAAAAACTCAGTTTCTTAATATTAGTATTATCAAACACTTCATAAGGGATTGAATTAACCTCCTCTAAAATAATTTCATTTTGCGAATTCATATTACTATCCTATTAATATTAGACAACATACTCAACACCATCAGACAGTTCAACAACAATATTTCCAAACAACTCAACATATTTTCGTGGTGTTTCTGTGTGTACAGGTATAATTTTTTTGGGTTGACAACTTGCGATGAAATCTTTAATAGTATTAGTGTCAGCATGACCACTTGTGTGAAAGCTTTCTGTGGTACAATTATTTTCATCAAAAAACTCTAAAAATGTTTTTACTTTATTTTCAATTTTATATCCTTCCCATTTTGAATAAATAACTCCTGCTCCTAAAACATTTATTCTTTTCTTAATCTTAATGTCAAATAGCATATTCTCCCTAACCAAAACACATAAATCTGTACGGTTTTTTAGCTCTGAATTATCTAATTTATATTTTGCGAATTTATATGCTAAATGATTTTTATTTTCATCAAATATTCGTTTTGTTAGAAATATGGGATAAAATACTTTTACGTCTTTAAATGTAATTGGATTTGGAATAGTATCTGGTAATTGAGCTAATATATTTGCAGTAAAAACATCAACTAATAATAATCGATTGGTATGCTTTGCTGCTTTATAAATTTGCACTAAACGATCAATATTAACTGCCGATTGAAGTACAAAAACATTGCCTTTTGTGCTTTTCATAAATCCTTCAACTCTATTACTCAATTCTATTTCAGTCTCTGCAACAAATTCATCTTTATAAAGGTTTGTGCCTTCAATTAATAATACATTCGGTTTAAATGTTTTAGGATTCTTATAAAACCACTCACTTAATTTCCCTTTAACTCCATGTCTACGGAAATCGCCAGTATAAAGAATTTTTTCTCCATTATTTTCAATCATAAAGGCATAAGAATCAAAAGCAGAGTGATCAACTAAATATGGTGTGATTGTAATGTCATTTATTTTGAAAGATTTTTCATGTTCGAGATATTGACAAACTTTGATTTTACCCCTTTCACTAATAAAATTACTAATTGTATTGTGAATTTCGGCTGAAACTTTTCCAATAAATATAGGTATGTCTTCTTTTGTTGAATCAATTAAACCAATATGATCTCCATGATTATGTGAAATAATTATACCATCAATTTTTCTATTTGTAGTGGATGAGTCTTTAAATAAATCATCAACAACCAGCAATTTCTTTTCTCTTTGAGGATTAAAAATATCAGGCAGCTCCTCTCCAACATCAAATATTATACGAGTCTGCTCTGTTTTAATTTCAATACAAGAACCGCCGATTTGGTTGGTGCCACGATGGACAATTATTTTCACAATGTATTCCTTTTAAATTATTAATCCCTATTCAATAAACCATTAAGCATCCTATTATAATTTTCTTCCTCAATATTATAATATAGGATTTCATACTTAATTTCCATGTTTTCATTCAACATGTTCAATATTTCATCACGTTTACTTTCAATTGCAGGATGCAAATCTGAGACAAGAAAACATCCACAAATTGAGTTAATTGGATAAGTTAAAGCATTATAATTTCTATGATCACAAGGCACTCTTATAAGTGTAAAGTTATCATTTCCTAAAACAAGATCCCTAAGTATATTAGCATAAAAATATAACTCTGAAATAATTCCAATCATAATATTTCCTTGAATTTTTAATTCATAAATGCATAATGAATTATCATCTGAAATCCCCCATAAATCAACAAAACCAGTATTGATAATTTTATTGACTTCTGAAATACTTTCTTTAAATATCCCAACAGGTAGTTGATCGTTCAAACTATAATTTATTCCACAACTTTCCCTTAATTCAGAATAATTCACAAACATTTTTTCTAATATGTGCTCTAGTCCATGATTAACATTAAATGTAGATGGTCTTAACGGAATATTATTAATCTTAATAGTATTAATAAATTTATCTCTGAAAACTTGCAAATCTCCTGTGTTGATACTTGAAATTTCGAACCAAGAATTAAATTGTTGTTGAAACTTATTAAGCCTATATAGAAATCGAATATAATGCTGTTGAGTTGATGTGAGATTATTGCAATAATTATTTTCATCAATGAAAACTCTCTTAAAAGAAAATATTATTTTATCACAAACATTATGGGCTTTTAATACTAAACACCAACCTTCAAAAGCTGCACTATTTTCTTGCATGTTTTCAGTTGGTCTATTAACATGTATTTTTAATACATTATATGTCATTGAGAAATCAATATCTCGAGGCAACCTAACATTATTATTTTTTGCACTAATGCGAAGCAAATTCACTATTTCATCTCTGTCCATGGTTTATTTATTTAAGTTTTATTTTTAAAAGTTTTATTCTAAGAAAAGTACATTATTTATTATTACAAATATTTTTTAGCCGCCCCTAAATGCATCTCCCTAATCTTATCCACTAAAACTTTTGGCATCAAGACTTTCACTCTATCTCCATGAGATAGCAACTCCATTAGAAAATCGTAAGTGATAAAGAGTTTTAATTGTATTTGCAGTTCGTTTTCATTGTCGAGAATGATTTGTTGGGTTTCGTGCAGGGGAAGCGATTTGATGTATTTGCCCTGTATGGCATCAAAGGAAAGCACAATATCTTCGGGCTTTTCGGCATTGGGACTGATGATGCCAAAACTATAACGGAATGCTTCTTCAATATTAAAATCAGCGATGCCCTCAAAGGGATGATGGGTAATGGTGAGATTTGACAAACGATCTAAAGAAAAACTTTTTATTTTATCGTCTTTTACATCTCTTGCCATGATATACCAGCGATTCTTAAACTCCTTTAAGGCATAAGGCTCCGTTATGCGATGGCTGATTTCATCATCTTCAAATTTTTGATAGGTAAATCGTATTTGCAGCTTGTTTTGGATGGCATGAAGCAAACCATTAAAATTCTCAGTGCCCTGTGGCTTGCGGTTTTCGAAATGAATATAAGGAGTGGAATCCTTTGCGCTGTTGAGCAAATTAAACAAATCAAAAGCTTCTATCATGCGCTGAAAATTCATATTTTCTCCTTCATTATTACTTATAAAATAGCCTTTGCTGTTGATTGAATATTCAATTTCGATACCGAAGAGGTTTCTTATTTCCTTAATATCGCGCTGAAACGTACGAAGGGAAAAGCCTATGCTTAACTTATCTTCTCTGTCTTTCAAAAAATCTAAGTCATAATTAAAACTGCTTTGTATTTCCTCAAAAGTGGAATAAGGATTTACTTTCAACTTTTTGATGATGATAAGATAGCGGGAGATGTAGCCTTTTTTGGACATGGAATTGTTTTTATATTTTATTTACTTTAATAGGAATATTTTGCCACAGATTCACTGATTTGTGATTTACAAAATTAATTAATCTGTGAATCTGTGGCTTTTTCATTTCTTATTTAAAAGTGAATCAAAAGTACAAAACTAAGCAATTGCTTTTTGATGCATCATAAATAATTTTGCACATGCCAGGGCATCACTCAATGCATCGTGATGATTCAAAGGGATATCATATTCCTTGCATAAAGAAGGAAGATTGTTTTTGTAAATCTTATAGGTGCAATATCTGTTGTATTGGGGGATTTTAATATCATAGTAGTCAAGCACTTTATCGAGACAATGAAAATCGAAACCAAAACCATTGTGCGCCACCACATTCTGATTGCTAATGTAAGGCTCGATAAACTTCCAAACCTGTTCAAAGGTTGGCGCTCTCAATGTTTTAAAGGCGTTGATGCCATGAATCTCGGTAAATTTCGACCAATAAAAGTTATCCGGTGGTTTCACCAAACCATTTATTTGTCGGGTTATGATTCCATTTTCAACTCTTACCAAACCTATCTGACAAATGCTCCAATGCTTTGGATGAGCCGTTTCGAAATCAATTGCTGTGTAATTTTGTAATGTTTCCATGAGCTTTCTTTTAATATTTGAAGCAAAAGTAAACACTGACTACGCCAAACTGTGTCGTCGCAAAAAATATTTTCAGATTATTTCAACATTTTTCAGTTTTGAATAATATTATAAGTATTTTTGAAGTCCTAAAACATTTAGACATCTTAATTTTCTAACTAAAATCAATTCACATGAAACATCTAATTTCAAAAATTGTAATCGTAATGTTGCTTCTTTCAGCTACATTTTCTTTTGCTCAAAAGAAATACGAGTACAGCACTGTCCCTAACGATCCTTATAAAGTAAGGATTTACAAGCTCGACAACGGGCTTATGGTGTATCTTTCGGTGTATAAAGATGCGCCGAAAATTCAATGTAATGTTGCTGTCAGAACAGGCGGCAAAAACGACCCTGCAGATAATACGGGACTTTCGCATTATCTGGAACATCTTATGTTTAAAGGTACTGATAAGTTTGGTACTGCTGATTTTGCAAAGGAAGAACCTCTTTTAAATGAAATTGAACGTTTGTTCGAGATTCATAAAATAGAAAAAGACACGGCCAAACGCCGGATTATTTATCATCAAATTGATAGCATTTCGACAGTGGCAGCAAAATATGCTGTTCCGAATGAATATGATAAATTGATGTCTATTTTGGGAGCCACCGGCACCAATGCTTTCACCTCTAATGATGCCACGGTTTATATAAATGAAATTCCTTCTAATCAATTAGAAAACTATTTGGAAATCACTTCCGAACGATTCAGAAAACCAATTTTCAGATTGTTTCATACAGAACTTGAGACGGTTTATGAAGAAAAAAACATGTATGACGATCAGGATGATTCGAAACTTTGGGAAAGATTTGACAGGGCTATGTATAAGAAACACGAATACGGACGCTCGATTGTTGGGGAAACTGAACATTTGAAAAGCCCTTCTATTATCTCCATAAAAAAATATTTTAATGAACGCTATGTGCCAAACAATATGGCCATTTCAATGTCGGGTGATTTTGATCCTGATGTTGCCATTCAGTTAATTGACAAATATTTTGGTTCGTTTAAAACTAAAGAATTAAAACCTTATGTTGCGAAAGTGGAAGACGATATTAAAAGTCCGGTGACTATAGAAGTTTTAGGTCCTGATGCCGAGCAATTGATGTTAGGCTTTCGTTTCCCAGGTGATAAATCAAAAGAAGCCGACCTGCTAAGTCTTACGGATCAGATATTAACCAATGGCAAAGCTGGTCTGATTGATTTGAATCTGATACAAGCACAAAAAGTGCTTAAAGCTTCTTCTTTTGCCTATACAAGACCCGATTATTGCGAACATATTTTTAGTGGCAGACCTAAACAAGGTCAAACTCTTGAAGAAGTGAAAGACCTTCTGTTGGCACAAATTGAATTGTTGAAAAAAGGAGATTTCCCTGATTGGATGTTGCCTGCTATTATTAACGACATGAAATTAAATCAGATAAGAGCACTTGAAAGTAATTGGAACCGCGCGTATGCTTGTGTGCAATCGTTTGTGGATGAATCTACCTGGGCAGATGAAGTGAATAAGATTGATAAATTATCAAAAATCACCAAACAAGACATTGTTGATTTTGTCAATAAATACTACAACAATAATTATGTGATTGCTTATAAAAGAACGGGCGTTGACCCTGTGGTTAATAAAATCACCAAACCTCACATCACGCCTTTAGAAATCAATCGTGACAAAAAGTCTGATTTATTTTCTCAAATTGAAAAACAAAAGCCCCTTCCACTCGAACCTGTTTTTCTTGACTTCGCAAAGGATGTGGTGAAATTCAACACCAAGTCGAATATTGGCGTTTTGTATAACAAGAATGTTGAAAACAAGCTATTTTTCTTGTATTATGTGTTTGACATGGGTCAAAACCACAACAAAAAACTGGATATGGCAGTGAATTATTTGAAATATCTCGGAACTTCAAAATACTCTCCTATTCAAATCAAACAAGAGTTTTTTAAAATTGGTTGCGATTATGGAGTTTATGCCGGATACGACAGAGTGTATGTATATCTAACAGGGCTTTCAGAAAACATTGATAAAGGTGCTGATTTATTCGAACACTTGCTGAGCGATGTTCAGCCCAATAATGAAATTCTTGGCAATATGGTGTCGGATATTAAAAAGGAACGCACTGATGATAAATTGAATAAAGACAAAATTTTGAGAAGGATGATTGCGTATGCTAAATACGGAAAGCTTTCGCCTTTAACCAATTTGCTTTCTGATAAAGAATTGAATGCGGTGAAAGCCGATGAACTCACTTCTATGATTAAAGACTTAAATTCCTATAAACATCAGGTGTTTTATTATGGACCTTTGACTCAGCAAGAGATTACGACTGTGATTGATAAATATCACAAGACTCCAAAAGTTCTGAAAGACTTGCCTGCCGAAACTAAATTTGAAGAAAAAGAAATTACAAAAAATCAGGTGTACATTGCAGACTATGATATGAAACAGGTTGAATTGTATATGGTTTCGAAATCGGTGCCTTTTGATAAAACACTTTTGCCTAAGGTGAATATTTTCAACGAATACTTTGGAAACAGCATGGCATCGGTTGTTTTTCAGGAGTTAAGAGAAGCAAAGGGCTTGGCATATTCTGCCTGGGGTGGTTATATTCAGCCTGATAAAAAAGATAAGGCATTTTATATCTATTCATTTATTGGCACTCAAAATGACAAACTTGCCGAAGCCATGAAAGGCATGACCGGGTTGCTGAACAATATGCCCGAATCGCCATCAAATTTTGATATTGCTAAAACATCTATTATCAATCAGATTCGTTCGGAAAGAATTACGAAATCAGACATACTGTTTACGTATGATTATAACCTTAAATTAGGAATTGATTATGACTTGCGGAAAGATGTTTTTAATGAAGTTCCTAAAATGACGGTTGCCGATTTAAAAGGTTTTCAGGAAAAATATATTAAAGGGAAAAATTATACCACCCTGGTGGTTGGCAAAAAGAAAGATCTTGACATGAAAACACTCGAAAAATATGGTGGGGTTAAGTTTTTGACATTGGAGGAAATATTTGGATATTAGCAGAAGAAAGTATTGTAACTACTTAATCTGATTTAGCTTCAGAAATAGTATAGTATCAATGTCATTTGGATAAGTTAAAATCTCTTATTTCTTTACCACATAGGAACATAGAAACATAGGTTTCACATAGATTTTATATATAACTTCTATGTGAAATTCTATGTTCCTATTGTGCCTATGTGGTTCCACTCGAAAATAAATTCAAATTTCATGCAAGCAGTAAATGAAAAAAAACATTTATCTTTGTAGATATTATAAACGCTTAATTTGCCACAATAAACATTTAACAAAATGTTCAAATCGCTTGATTATATCATTTTTACAAAAAACTATTTCTTCTTAAACAAGATTAGGCATACGCTTTCAGTTAGTTACCTATTCGTTTCAGAAAGCATGTTCTTTTATATATTTAACATGTTTTCTTTATCATTTAGCCGGCAATCTCAAGCATTTTGCCGGTTTTCTCAAGCATTTTGCCGGTTTTCTCAAGCATTTTGCCGGTTTTCTCAAGTATTTAGCCGGCAAATCCTAGCATTTAGCCAGTTTTCTCGTTCATTTTGCCGGCAAACTCGACAATTTAGCCGGCAAAATGGTTCATTTAGCCGGCTGTTTTCTGCATAAAAACCACATTAAAATAACAAAAACAAACAGTATTTATTACATTTAACCTTACTTAAAACAATAACAATGTCAAAATTACCAACAAGACTTTCGCGAAACATCAGCGGATTTAATGCTGATATCAGACAGACCTCTACCTATATTCAGCAGCCTACCTCAGTTTTAATTGCCATAATCAATGGCATTCGACTGGGTTGGACCCCCGAAGAAATTGCACAATGGTTAGCATTTTTAGCTGCGTGGATACCTCTCTATCTTTTATATAGCAACAAAAAAGGCACGCGCACCACTGCCATAACTGAAGAGTTGAAAAAAATAATTTCAAAAGCGGTTGCTTACGATAAAGCACATCATCTCTACGATAGAATTGCTGATAATCCGAATGCTACAGCGCTCGATTTTGAAACCTTTCACATTAAACGTAGTACTTTTCTTGCTGCATCTCCCAAAAAAGCAGAAGCGCCCGGCTTGAAAAAAGTGGTAATTAGCATGAAAAAAGTGGGTCATTTATTTCATCATCTTTCAGTCACTTCGCCCGATAAAAAAGGGAAAGGGAAAGAAGAAGGAGTGAAAGATATTATGATGTATAGAGCTATAAGAGAGAGAGGTGCCGAAGCGCCGGCACTCAAAACGTTTGAATATTTCGATGATGTGAAGTATGGTTCAGTTTTATCAAAACTTTCAGAAGATGATGTGGGGAATGAAGCAGGATATTATGCACGAATTAAAAACACACATAATGAATTAGGCATCCCGAGCGAGGTGGTTTGGTTTATGATTATGTAAGCATAGTTAAGATGCTTATGAATAAAAAGCTGGCTCAGAAAAATAGAAAACCTGATAAACAAGTTCCTATTGATTTCCTACAAAAATCTCATTATAAGGAATATATATTGGCAGGTTTTTGTTTCCTTTTTGCCTTTGTTTTATATTCACATACCTTTAAACATCAATATGTTTTAGATGATTACAGCGTTTTAGCCGACAATTGGCTCGTCAAAAAGGGGGTGGAGGCGGTGCCCACTATTTTTCATACCCCCTACCGCTATGGATATAACCAGCAATCGGACAATCTATATCGCCCGCTTTCACTTGCCATGTTTGCCATCGAATGGCAACTATCGCCCAACAATCCTTCTTTAAATCATTTCATTAATGTGCTGTTTTATGCGCTTTCCTGCTTTTTGTTGTTTATGGTCTTGCGAAAATATCTGAATCATGTCCATTCACTAATTCCGCTGCTAATTGTGTTGCTATTTGCCTCACATCCAATCCACACCGAGGTGGTTGCCAACATTAAAAGTCGCGACGAAATCATGTCTTTTTTCTTTCTGATGCTCACTTTTTTGTTTTTACATTCGTGGTTTAGCCGAAAAAGATGGGTAGGATTAATCCTCTCCTTGTGCATGTTTTTTCTTGCCTTTCTATCAAAAGAAGGACTGGTCACCGTTTTATTTCTCTTTCCCCTTCTTGGATGGTATTTCACAGAAGCTAAACCCAAAACAATACTTACCGCATCAATATTACTCTGCATTCCGGCAATAATATACATTTATCTAAGAAGTCAGATAATTACTGACATGAGCTCAGGCGTAAACGTTGTCATTGCAGATAATTTTTTAATAGGCGCACCAAATGCTGCTGCGCACTTCGCCACTGCCATCATGCTGCTTGGGAAATACCTCTTGCTTCTGATTGTCCCCTATCAATTGGTTTGTGATTATTCTATCAATCAAATCCCCATTGTTGGATTAGGTGATTTAAAATTTATCTTATCAATAATAGTGTATGGAATTATAGGAATTTATGCTGTATGGAATATTCGAAAGAAAAGTCCGCTCGTGTTCGGAATACTATTTTTCATGGTTACATTAAGCATCTATAGCAATCTCTTGTTTCATATTGGCTCTTCCTTTGCCGAACGTTTTATGTTTCTTCCGTCATTGGGAATTTGTGTGGCTTTAGTTTTTCTATTAACGAAACTGTTTAAGGTAGATACACATAATTCATCTATTACAGAAGTTCAGAAATTAAAATCAAAACCTTTTCATACAACATTATGCTTTTTGGTAATTATAGGATTTAGTTATAAAACCATTGTTCGTGCTGCCGAATGGAAAGATCAAGCCACCCTTACACAAACAGATATTCAACACTGCCCCAATAGCATACATTTATGTTTAAATTGGGGAATTGTTTTAAGAGAGAAAGGAATGAATGAAGAAGATACGGTGAAAAAGGATGCACTTTTGAAGCTTGCCGTAAAGCAATTTGAAAAAGCACGCGCAATCGATTCCAATTATATAGATGCCAGCGAACAATTGGGTTTAGCATGGTATCTGCTCAAGGATTCGCAAAAAGCAATGACATTTTATGATAAAGCTATCCGCATGAATCCCCTGAAAGCCGAAACATGGAACAATATTGGGATTATCTATTTTGAACAAGCCAATTATGTAAAAGCAAAAGAATTATATGAGCATTCCTTAAAGCTGAATCCTTATTTTTCCGATGCCTATCAAAACCTTGGAAGCACACTGGGAGCTTTAGGCAGATATGATGAAGCCATCGTGAATCTAAAAAAATGCGTACACTTAGACCCTAATAATATTTTAGCTCATAAACTCCTTGCGCTGACATATCAGAATATGAATAATCCACAAGAAGCACAACAATGGACAGAAAAAGCCCAATTGCTTGAGCAAAAGGAAATAGTTGAAAAATGAAGTACAACTGATAAATAGTCAAATAATCCCTTAAATATTCTTACTTTAAGATATAGCATTAAAACTTTGCCAGAAAAACATGTATCTATAAATGCTATTTATCTGTTTTTTAGTTAAAGAAAACGAAATAAAAACTGTTTTCATTATAATATAGGTATACATTTGAACTCTATATACCCAAAATTATCTTAAGAATAGTTAAAATACATAATTAAGTATTCGTGTACCCAATATTTCTTATACTTTTGCGTTTCTAATCTAAAAAATAAATAATCTTAAATTAGTTTTAAATGAAGAACCATGTAATTCTTACATGTTTTACAGCCTTAATCCTTCTTATTAGCAGTTGTAAACACGACCCCACCCCACCCATTATTGACGAAAGCACTCTTCCGTCAAACATTTGTTTTTCTGATGAAATTCAGCCTATTATCCGATCGAATTGTGCCTATAGTGGTTGCCATGCAGGAAATCAGGACCCTGATTTAAGTACTTATGACGGAATAATGCATTTAGTTAAAGCCGGCAACCCACAAAGCAGTCGGTTATATACACTTGCTATTGGCAGTCAAATGCCCCCTTCGCCAAAAACGCCATTGAATCTGCAACAGGTTACACTAATTTATGGCTGGATTAAACAAGGTGCTTTGAATAATACCTGTGGTTGCGATACAAATCTCTTTACATTTTCCGGGGCAGTTTTACCTACAATACTTAATTTCTGTTCGGGATGCCATAGTGGATCTTCACCAAGCGGAGATATAAACCTCGAAACCTATAGTCAAATTGCTGGTGCGACTAATTTATACAGCCGTATTACTAATACTTCTAGTCCTATGCCTCCATCGGGTTTGATGGATGCCTGCAAGATTACGCAAATTAAGAAATGGATTGATGCCGGAAAACCTAATAACTAATTACATGAAAAATTCTATTAAATATTTAGCTATGATGCTGTTCTCCGCTTTGTTTTTAAGTGGATGTTATACCGATAAGGAAGATGTATTATACCGATTCACACAGTCGGGAAGTACTATTTGTGATACAACAAGTGTCACCTATTCACAAACCATTGCGCCAATTATGCAATCGTATTGCAATGTATGTCATAGCGCAGCCAGTCCTTCAGGTGGTTGGACTACTGAAAATTACAGTGGTTTACAAGTAATCGCGTTAAATGGCAAACTCTATGGAGTAGTAAGTCAAGCTACGGGCTTTTCAGCTATGCCAAAAGGTGGAAATAAAATAAGCGATTGCGATATTGCTAAAATCAAGAGATGGATAGATTCAGGGACTTTAAACAATTAAAATTATATGAATAAATGGGTAAAAATCATACTAATCCTCTTTTTAGTAGGAATAGTAGCAGCACTATTAGTGTATAAATTCTATATCAATAAACCACATCCCGATTACGAAAAACTGCCGGCAGATTTCAAACTTCAAACTGAAGTATTATACAACGAATATGTTAAAGACAAGAAAGCCGCTGACACAAAATATAACGGAAAAGTAGTTGAACTTAGCGGAAAAGTGAGCAAAATCGAAACCTCTGACACTTTGGTAATGATTACTTTCGTGTTCAAACAAGGCGATTTCGGAGATGAAGGCATCAGATGTACGATGTTGCCTAAATATAATGAAGAAACTAAAAAAATTGCATCAGGTGCAGATGTTAAAATCAAAGGATTCTGCTCGGGATATAACGACACGGATGTAATCATTGAAAAAGGCTCACTGGTTAAAGAGTAATTATAAACAAATAAATTAAACACATGAAAAGTTTCTTAAAAATCGCTTTCGTTTTATTAATGATAAGCGGCAATGTAAATGCACAAAAATACATTACAAAAAATGGTAAAATCACGTTTTTTTCTGATGCTGCTGCCGAAAAAATTGAAGCAGTAAACAATCAGGTTAGTACTGCCCTCGACATCGCAACCGGCGACGTCGTTTTTAAAGTGCTGATTAAATCTTTTGAATTTAAAAATGCTTTGATGCAAGAACATTTTAACGAAAATTATCTCGAATCGGATAAATTTCCAAATGCAACTTACAAAGGAAAAATAACCAATCTTAAAGATATTAATTTCTCTAAAAACGGCAAATATAAAGCCAATGTTGAAGGTGATATGACCATCCATGGAATAACTAAAAAAGAGAATCACCCCGGCACCATTGAGGTTAAAGACGGTAAAGTGCTTATTAACTCTAAATTCACTGTTGCTATAAAAGACTATGATATTAAAGTTCCAAAAATGGTGTTGAAAAACATTGCCGACAATATTGAAGTCACTGTGGATGAAAGTTTAGAAAAAATCAAATAAATTCATCATACTTATAATCATAATACCCTGGATTCTTTAATCATTTGGGTCATTTAATCAATTTTGCTATTAATTTCTAACTAAAATTCAGTTTATGCAAAAAATCATTTTCCTATTAGTTCTATCATGCAGCTTAACGTTGCAAAGTGCGAAATCGCAAGAATTAATGGATTTATTAGGGGACAATAAACCTCAAAAAGAATTTACAACGGCTACTTTTAAGACCACACATATCATTCTTGGTCAGTCGAGTGAAAATATCGGAAAGGGAGATTTAAATTTCATTATATCTCATCATTTTGGAAGCCTGAATTCAGGTGCCGGCAACTTTTGGGGTTTCGATCAATCGACCATTCGTTTAGGTGTTGAATATGGTATTTCGAACAGACTTGAAGTTGGGTTGGGCAGAAGCTCATTTCAAAAAACCATAAATGGTTATTTGAAATTTAAGATCATTCGCCAAAGTAATAAAACCCCTTTATCACTTTCTTATTTTGGTGATATGGCTGTGAATACCTTGCCCTGGACAGATCCTAATAGAACCAATTATTTTACCTCAAGACTTTCGTTTGTCAATCAGTTGTTGATTGCCCGTAAATTTAACAACAACCTTTCTCTTCAACTTATGCCAACTCATGTTCATAAAAACCTGGTAAAAAGGGTTATTGATCAAAATGATGCGTTTGCGGTTGGAGCAGGTGGCAGATTTAAGTTTACTGAACGTATGTCGGTGAATGCAGAATATTATTATTTGTTGCCGGGTCAAACAGCCAAGGACTTTAATAATTCATTGTCATTGGGTGTTGATATTGAAACCGGAGGACATGTGTTTCAGTTGTTTCTTACCAATTCGCAACCATTGTTTGAAAGAGGTTTCGTAACTGAAACCCAGGGAAACTGGGCAAAAGAAAATATCTTTTTTGGTTTTAATATCATCAGAACTTTTACGATTGTTAAGCCCAAAACCTTTAGAAAATCCTAAGTTTCATCAATTATTTGTTCATTAACTTCATTTTATAATACCTTAAACTTCAATAGACAAATCATAATTTTCAGTAAATATCAAGAATATGTTTTGATTCCTGAAAAATAGTTGTACTTTTGCAGCCTCAAAATGATTATGTAGCTCAGCAGGTAGAGCACATCCCTTTTAAGGATGGGGTCCTGGGTTCGAATCCCAGCATGATCAC
>JBAWXL010000083.1:0-16205 GCA_037144095.1 Bacteroidota bacterium | reverse complement strand
ATTCAACACAAATAATTTTCTATTCACTCAAATTGTCACGCTCTAAAATGTCATCAACACGCCCTTATGTGTCATCATCACGCCTTCATAAGTCTTCATCACCACATAAAATATGACAAACAAGCAATTTACTGTCATAAACACGCCCTTAAAAATTTCAAATCACGCCATTCAGTGTCATCATCCTGCCCTTAAATCTCATCAACACCTCCTTATGAGTCACCAACACGCCCTCAGATATGACAAACACACGCTAAAATAATTCACATCACGTGCTCAGATGTCATCAACACGCACCCATATATCATCAACACAATCTTAAGAGTCATCAACACAGCCCTAAATATGACGTTCACGCACCTTTTTTCCGTAAAACTGACAAATTGTCATTTTCACGTCCTTATGAGTCATCAACACAGCCTGTCATATTGCAAATAGTAAAACAACAAAATAAGTAAATCCAGGTATGCAAATCAAACCCAATAAATAAAAAGAAGTCGAAGTATGCTCAGATATGATTTTTTCGGGAAAAGCTTTAGCTGCCCAAAAGGCTTTTTAGTACGATAGAGATTCTTTTATTATCCGTTTTGCCTGCGAGTTGCTTAGAGGCAATTCCCATAATCTTACCGAAGTCTTTTGCATCCGTAATGTTGTGCTCCTTCAAAAGAGCTGCGAGTTCGTTTTTCAAATCCTCATCCGACATTTGGGCAGGAAGATATTGCTCGAAAATAGCCGCCTGACCCAATTCTTCGCTCACCAAATCTTCGCGCTTTTGTTCCTTATAAATCTCAGCAGTTTCTTTCTTCTGCTTAATAAGTTTCTGAATGATTGCAATACCCACCTCGTCAGAAACATCACCGTCGGCGGCGTCTTTACTTGTTTTAGCCAACAGTATGGCAGCCTTAATTGCCCTCAGGGCAACAAGTTTTTCTTTTTCTTTGTTAAGCATAGCCGACTTGATGTCGGCATCAATTTTTACTGTAATTCCCATATTTGATTAATCTACGGCACCGTGAAGAAATGTATTATTTGATGTAAGGTTTACCTGATTGTTTTCGTCCATATCCAACTGATATTTCGAAACCTCAGATTCGTTTGAAGGAGTCACTTCGGTCAACTCAATTCCATATCTTTTATAAGCCGGAATGCTTTCTATTTTCCCAAGTCCCTCTTCGGTTTTCAGTCCTGCGCTAAACAGTCTTAGCCTGTCTTTGCGTTCCTTTGCCTTTTGATTCACATCCTTATCTTCTTCCTCAAAAGCAGGATCGTTGGTGCTAGAGAAGGCTGCCTGTTGGCTTGGTTTTGTTTCCACAGTTTCATCTTGCTGCCTGACAAAAATAATTTCTTTAGGCCTTTCTGCCTGAACATTTATTTGATTCTGAACTGTATTTGCAGTCCCTGTATGCAACTTAAAATCGTTCAAATCTTCTTCTGCCTTTTCCTCTTTTTGAGCAATAATTATTTCCGGCTCAGGTTCATAAGTGTGAGTGGGCTGAACTTGAGGTGCAAATTCTATTGCTTCAGCAACAGTATCTTTTATAATCTCAGGATTCAAAGGCGTAACCCTTCTTTCAACAGGTTCAACCGAAAGCGTACTTCTTGTATGATTGGTCTCAAAACCGGTTGCAATGATGGTAACGCTGATCTTATTACCTAACTTCTCGTCATATCCGTTACCCCAAATTACATCCGAATTCGATCCTGATTCGAACTTAATATGATCGGTAATTTCAGTGATTTCATTCATTGTAATCTCTTCAGCACCCGAAGTGAGATAGAGTAAAATATTTTTGGCTCCTTTGATGGAAGCATCATTCAACAAAGGAGATCTAAGTGCAGTTTCAACCGCTTCATGTGCCCTGTTTTCGCCTTCAGCCTCAGCCGAACTCATAATGGCACCTCCGCTATTCTTCATCACGGTATTAATATCTTCAAAGTCAACATTGATTTGACCTTCAACGGTAATTATTTCAGCAATTCCCTTAGCTGCAATCAAAAGAACATCATCAGCTTTCTTAAAAGCTTCCGATATTTTCAAGTTTCCGAAAAGTTCTCTGAGTTTTTCGTTATTAATTATGATGATAGAATCCACATAAAGCAACATTTCCTTAATTCCCTGTTCGGCTTGTTGAGATCTTTTTCGTCCTTCAAAATCAAAAGGAAGCGTAATGATTCCAACGGTCAGAATATCCAATTCTCTGGCTATTTCTGCAATCACTGGTGCAGCTCCCGTACCGGTGCCCCCCCCCATTCCTGCCGTAATAAACAGCATTTTGGTGTTGCCACTGAGCATTTCTTTAATAGCCTCAGCATTTTCCTTAGCCGCTTCTCTTGCTACTAGGGGAATATTCCCTGCACCTAATCCTTTGGTTCCCAATTGAATCTTATTAGGAACAGGACTTTTATCTAAAGCCTGAGCATCCGTATTACAAATTATGAAGTCAACTCCCTTAATTCCTTGACTATACATATAGTTTACAGCATTCCCTCCACCTCCTCCAACACCAATAACTTTGATGATAGATGCTTGATTTTTAGGCGATTCAAATTTTAGCATGGTACTTGTTGTTTGTTTATCTGACATTTTGCAATAAAAGTATATATTATATTAAGACTAAAATAATTGATTATTAAAATTTATCCACAGCTATGTGTTAATTACGTTTTTTACTTAACTCCACTATCATCGAAAAACCTTCTAAGCTTATCAATTATACTGATGTTTTCCTTCGGTTCCTTAGGTTTTTTAGGTTCTTTAATTTTAACTTCGGGTTTCTTTTTCTTTTCATTTTCAGGCTTACTTTCAACTGTTTCTTCCACTTTACTTTCATGTTTCCTATCATTTTTATTGATTGGAGCCTCTCTTTCGGTGTCATTTAGTCCTTTTATTACCAAACCAACCCCTGTCGCATAGATTGGATTTGCCAGTTCAGCAAGTACGTTATTGGCAAGATGTTCATTTGGATAACCAATTCTAACATCTTTCCCTGAAATAAATTCGGTTAATTGCGAAATATGTTTCATCATTGCGCCCCCACCTGTAAGAACAATGCCCAGGCTAATCTTTTTGTCAAAACCCGAATTTTTAATTTCAAAATAAGCACAATCCAATATTTCTTCCACCCTTGCCTGAACAATACTGGCAAGATTACGCAACGAAATTTCCTTAGGGGGACGTCCTCTTAGCCCTGGAATTGAAACAATTTCATTATCGCTATTTTCGCTCGCAACTGCCGATCCGAACTTAATTTTCAAAGCTTCTGCCTGAGTTCTGATAATAGAACAACCTTCTTTTATGTCTTCAGTAATAATGTTCCCTCCAAGTGGTATGACTGCAGTGTGACGAATAATTCCATTTTGGAAAATTGCAATATCGGTTGTTCCTCCACCAATATCAATTAGTGCGACGCCTTCTTCTTTCTCATCGGCACTCAGCACAGCATCTGACGAGGCAATGGGTTCAAGAATAAGTCCATCAACTTCAAGTCCTGCAGTTTGAACACACTTTTCGATGTTTCTTATTGCAGCAGTATGCCCTGTAATGATATGAAAATTGGCACTTACATCAACGCCCATCATCCCAACAGGCTCCGTAATTCCACCGGTTCCATCAATTATAAAATCCTGAGGCAACACATGGATAATGTCTTCACCGGGCTTCATTGGCAACTTACGCATGTTGTTTATCAAACGTCTGATGTCTTCTTTCGTAATAACATCATCTTTATTGTCTCTGATTATACTCCCTTTATGTTGAATGCTTTTGATATGCTGTCCTGCCACTCCAACATAAACAGACCCAATTTGAACACCTGCTTTTTGCTCTGCTTCAGCAATTGCAATTTTAATTGATTCAACGGTTTTGTCAATATTGGCAACCTGCCCTCTCATAACACCAATTGACTCTGTATTAGAAAAGCCCAGTATTTCAATTTTACCATACTTATCTTTTCTGCCAACTATAACGGCGATTTTTGTAGTCCCTATGTCTAAGCCTACTATAATTTCTGAATTTTCCATATTAGTTTTGATTTATTTTTGTGCAAACAATTTGATTGTCGTAAGCAAGATTAATCGTTTTATATTTATCCCATCCTACTTTAGGAATCCCTTTTTCAATAAAGGTTTTTAGCTTATTGAACTTTTCGGCCATTTTCTCAGTAGTTCCAAAAACAATTGAAAAATTACCAATTCGTGGAATAAGAATAAAATCTTTATTTGAAACATATATCTGATCGATAAACAGTTTCAACCATTCATCCTTATCAATATACAAACCCATTTTATAAAGCTGATATATAATCATAGAATTCACTAAGGTATCCTGATCATTTTTCGGGCTTATTTCCATTTTCAATTTATCATAGTAAGTAGTAAAAATATCCCCATTCGCTACCGGAACCCGAACCGGAAACAAAGGACGCACATTGAGCAACACTCCATCTTCACTTACATAATAACTATCCCCCTCTTTATTACAAACCCTGAGAATAGGTCTTCTCTGTGAAAGCTGCACGGTGATTTCACCCCCAAAACTGGTATGAATATTTGCTTTTTTTATCACAGGATTATCAACTAAGGATTTATTTATCAACGTTAGGTCAATGGTTTTCATTGGGCGCCCAACTAATGAATCACAAGCACTAATTATTTGAGACTCTATATCATTATTTGTTATTAGAGCATCACTATTATTATAATCGATAACGACACTTAAGCTTTTACAAGGCGTATTTGTTACTTTATAATTGACAAAAACCAATAAGCCAATTATTATCGATACCATTACAATGACCAAAATATTTAAAATCTTTTTCATTTGTAAAGATTATTATAGTGATTAACGATAGGTTCAACTAGCTGGTCAATGTCACCGGCACCAATTGTGAGTAAAACCTCAGGCTTGCATTTATCTAAAACAGCTAAAACATTCTCTTTGGTTGTAAGGATTTTTAAATCGACATGAACTTTATTTAAAAGTAATTTCGAATCAATTCCTTCAATTGGCAGCTCCCTTGCCGGATAAATCTCCAATAGAATAAGACAATCTAACATGGATAGACTTTCAGCGAAACCGTCGATAAAATCGCGGGTTCTTGAAAATAAATGCGGCTGAAATATTCCGGTGATTTTCTTCGAGGGATATAACTCTTTAACAGCACTTATGAGAGCTCTAATTTCTTCCGGATGGTGAGCATAATCATCAATATAAACAATTTCCGGCCTATTAATTTGACAATCGAAGCGTCGTTTAACTCCTTTATATGATTCAAAAGCTTTTCTAATTATTTCTGGATTTACATCTAAAGAAAGCGCAACAGAAATGGCTGCTATAGCATTCTCAACATTATGCCTCCCCGGAATATTTAGAACCAATCCCTTTATTTCTGTTGCAGTATTTCTAAAATCAAACATATACTTCCCTTCTGTCACCCGTATGTTCTCAGCAATAATATCAGATGCAGTATTAACACTATATGTAAACAAATTTTCGCGTTTAGGCTCATCAGGAAATGCAGATTTTCGTGCAAATATTTTTCCCCCTTGTTTAACATTATCAATAAATTGGGAAAAAGTATCCTTAAGGTGATCATGAGTTTTATAGATGTCAAGATGATCCGCATCAATAGAAGAAACAATTGCAATATCAGGATTTAAAGTAAGGAATGATTTATCAAATTCATCAGCTTCAACCACAAACACTTTACTATTCGCCTTCATGATAAGATTTGAATTATAATTTTTGCTTATTCCACCCATAAATGCAATAATTTCTATTCCTGCAGAATTTATAATATGTGCAATCATAGAGGTGATTGAAGTTTTGCCATGAGTTCCTGCAACGGCAATACAAAAATAGTCCTTCGAAATCAAACCCAATACTTCAGATCGCTTCATTAAAGGATAGCCCATTCGCAAAACATGTTTCCATTCTTCTAAATCAGTTGGAATTGCAGGTGTATAAACTACAAGATCAGGATTAGAAATCACCGAACCCACATCATCTGTATAATGAATAAAAATTCCTTCCTTTTCCATTTCTTTGGTAAGGAGGGTTGATGTTTTGTCATAACCAAAAACCTCAGTACCTTTTGCATTAAAATACCTTGCTAAAGCGCTCATACCAATGCCTCCAATGCCAATAAAATATATTTTCCTGAGTTTAGTGAGTTCCATTTTGGGTATTAATATTTGCTAAAGAAAAAACCAAATCAGCTATCGCATCGGCGGCATTGTTTATTGCTAATCCTTTAATATTACTTATTAAAGATTGCTGTAAGTTTATATTATCAACCAAATCAAATAAAACTTCTGCCAATTTAGAAGGTACTTCTGCGTCAGAAATCATTAAGGCAGCATTATTTTTCACTAGAGCTTCAGCATTTTTTGTCTGATGATCATCAGTTACATTTGGTGAAGGAATTAATATAACAGGTTTTTTTACAACACATAACTCTGTAATAGCAATAGCCCCTGCTCTTGAAATAATAACATCTGCAGCAGCATAAGCTAAATCCATTGGCGAGATAAATGCATATACTTTTAACAAATCGCTATTTAGTGAAAGAACCGCCTCTTCAGCAAAACAAAAGAAGTTTTTCCCTGTTTGCCAGATAATTTGAATATCTTTTTGAATAAATAATGGAAGTATTTTTTCGATGTTTTGATTAATTGTCCTTGCTCCTAAACTTCCACCAATTATCAAAACTGTCTTTTTGTGTGAATTTAAATTAAAGTAAGAGAAAGCCTGAAGCCGCTTAGTATCGATTGAAACAATATCTTGTCTGACAGGATTTCCAGTTAAAAGTATTTTTTCTTCCGGGAAAAATCGTTCCATACCATTATATGCAACGCAAATCTTAGTGGTTTTTTTCGACAAAATCCTATTCGTAGCTCCCGGGAATGAATTCTGCTCTTGTATTATTGTAGGAATACCTTGAAATGAAGCCATTTTCAGTGTAGGGCCGCTGGCATATCCCCCAACTCCAATTACAACATTAGGTTTAAATTTTCGAATAATAGTGCTTGCTTTTAATAAACCAAATAACACTTTTAATGGTAGAAGAAGGTTTTTAAATGTGCTTTTTCTTTGAAACCCACTTATCCATAAACCAATAATTTTATAACCGGCAGCCGGCACTTTATCCATTTCCATTTTTCCCTTTGCACCAATAAAAAGGATTTCTGCTTCTGCATGTTTTGCTTTTATTGCATTTGCAATAGCAATAGCCGGGAAAATATGTCCCCCAGTCCCTCCACCACTAATTATAACTTTCAATGCTTTCATTTTTCTATTTAGGGATAAATTCATTTATGCTGTGACTACTTTTTCTGCAGAAATTTCTTGTATTTCTATCACTTCATTTTCAATTTCTTTGCTAACGCTTAAAATTATTCCAATAGCGATACTTGTAAACCAAATCGAAGTCCCCCCCATGCTTACTAAAGGTAAGGGCTGACCAGTAACAGGAAGCAAATCAACTGCAACTGACATATTTATAAATGCCTGAAAAACTAAACTAAAACTTAGACCAGTAACCAAAAATGCTCCAAATGTACCTGGCCCCTTAATGACAATTCGAACTGCCCTAAACAAAATTATTAAATACAGCATAATTATAAATATACTTCCAATCAAACCATATTCTTCAACAATAATAGCAAAAATGAAATCAGAATAAGGATGAGGCAAAAAATTACGTTGAGAACTATTTCCAGGCATTTTCCCAAATATTTGACCGTTTGCTACTGCAATTTTGGCTTGTTCTATTTGATAATCTCCTTCATTAGACAATTCCCCTTTACCCGAACCCATAAATCGTTCGATTCGATTTTTCCATGTCCCCAATCGACCATGTGTGGTTGAATTGAGCAAAACTGCAATCGTTATTGAAAATAAAACTACCCCTATCCCTACTAAAGAGAGTATGTATTTACTATTTATTCTTCCAATGATCATTAAAATAATACAAATGGTAAATAAAATTGCTGCAGTAGAAAAGTTTGCAGGTAATATTAATCCACAAATAATTAAAACAGGTATCATTATTGGAATAAATGCCTCTTTTAGTTCTTTTATTTGATCTTGTTTTTTAGCTAACATCCTGGCAAGATAAATAATAAGAGCTAATTTAGCTAAATCGGAACTTTGGAATGTAACATTTATTATGGGCAAAGTTATCCAACGATTTGCTTCATTAATATTGGTTCCTTTCAATAAAGTAAATAGCAATAAAGGGACAGAAACGAATAATAAAATTTGAGAAATACGAGAGTAATAAGTATATTTAATTAAATGAGTGATATACATTAGAAATAAGCCAAAAGCAAGAATTGAAAAGTGGCGTATAAGGTAATACTCAGTATTTCCTGCTTGTCTTTTAAAAGCTAAAGTCCCCGTTGAACTATAAACTGATAAAATAGAAATAATAGAGAGCAGAAATACTACTACCCATATCACTTTATCACCTTTAATTATGCTAAAAAACTTATTCATCGCATTTAATCTATAGTTCAGTTACCGCTTTTTTAAATCGTTTCCCTCTATCTTCAAAATTTTCGAAAATATCAAAACTTGCACATGCGGGCGACAATAAGACAACATCGCCAGATTTCCCACAATTATATGCTTGATTTACGGCATCCTCTGCATTTGTGGTCTCAATGATAGTGTCAATTATATCTGCAAAAGCATTAAAAATCTTTCTATTATCAAGCCCAAGGCAAATAATAGACTTTACTTTCAATTTAACAACTTCTTTGAGTGGGATATAATCATTTCCCTTATCCAGCCCTCCCACAATCCAAATTACGGGTTTGTTCATACTTTCAAGAGCAAACCACGTTGAGTTTACATTTGTTGCTTTTGAATCGTTGAAAAACTCAATATTATGAATCTTTGCAACAAATTCTAATCTGTGTTCAGCATTTTGAAAATCACAAAGGCTTTCTTTTATTGTTTCTTTTCTTATTTCAGGAATTCTACCAGTAATGCCTGATGCCATTGAGCTATAAATATTATTTTTCCCTTGTTGTGCTAATGTTTCTATCGTCATTATTTATGATTTAACAGTATTATTAATATTAATTTAATAGACATATTACTCTGAAAATAAGGTCTAAATGAATTGCTTAGAATTAAATATCCACTTTTCATTAAATTTTCAGGATTTCTACAATAAGTCTTCTATTTAATGTTTTAGATTTTCTCTTTTCTTCAAAACAAATATCATTATTAAAATTTGCAAGCCAATTCTTGCATTTTAAATATATTATTAGATTGGAAACATCTTTCAGTTTAAGCAAACAAGTTCTATCTTCCTTGTTTTCATTTGGTTCAAAAATCATAATTGTTTTCATGTTTTTATCGTAATTTTAAAGTAATAATAGTAATTACGGCTAACAAAATGCCAACAATAAAAAATCGCTGCACTATTTTAGCTTCATGATAACCAGACTTTTGAAAGTGATGATGTATTGGTGACATTTTAAAAATTCTTTTACCTTCTCCAAACCTCTTCTTTGTATACTTAAAGTATCCTACTTGTAAAACAACAGAAAGGCTTTCTACAAAAAACACCCCACATAATATTGGTATAAGTAATTCTTTTCTTATGATAATAGCGAATACTGCAATGATCCCCCCTAATGCCAGACTTCCCGTATCACCCATAAATACCTGAGCAGGATAAGAATTATACCATAAAAACCCAATACATGCACCGACAAAGGCACTAATGAATATTACCATCTCTTCAATATTAGGTATATAGATAATATTTAAATAATTAGCGAATATTGTATTACCTGAAACATAAGCTAAAATACCCAATGTGACCCCAATTATTGCTGAGGTACCAGTCGCAAGCCCATCTAACCCATCAGTTAGATTTGCCCCATTTGAAACAGAAGTAATAATTAAAATGATTATAGGTATGAAAATCAGAAAAGCCCAATTTTTATAATCATCTCCAATCCATTTTAATAATATTGAATAGTCAAATTCATTATTCTTAAAGAATGGAATTGTTGTTTTAGTTGATTTATAGGATTCTTTAGAAAATATTTGAGGAGATTCTTTATAATTCTCAACTTTAAATATATGCTGTGAATTTATATATTTTGGATTTGATACCTTTTCTTTAATTACTACTGAGCTACCAAAATACAAAACTGATCCAACAATTAACCCAAGAACAATTTGTCCGAGGATTTTAAACTTACCGGCGAGCCCTCTCTTGTCTTTTTTAAATACTTTTATATAATCATCAATGAATCCAATAGTTCCCAGCCAAATTGTAGTGAATAGCATAAGAATAACATAAATATTATTGAGCTTTGCAAATAATAGCGTTGGGATTAAAATTGCAGCGAGAATAATAACACCTCCCATAGTAGGTGTTCCTTGTTTTGCAATCTGTCCTTCTAAACCAAGATTGCGTATGATTTCTCCAACTTGTCGTTTTTGCAATAGCTGGATAATTCGCTTCCCAATTATAAGAGAAATAATTAGTGACGTAATAACTGTCATTGCTCCTCTAAATGAAATATATTGGAAAACTCCGGCACCCGGAAAATGGAAATTTTTATCTAAATAATCAAAGAGATAATACAACATATGTCAATGTATTAAATGGTTTCTAAAATATCACATACAACCTGCTTGTCATCAAAGGGATATTTAACGCCTTGAATTTCTTGATACTTTTCATGACCTTTCCCAGCAATTAAGACAATATCGCCCGATTTGGCAAGATAGCAAGCAGTCTTTATGGCTTCCTTTCTGTTCGTAATTTTAAGCACATTTTTTTCATCCGATTTTACAATTCCTGTACACATTTCGGAAATTATTAATTCAGGGTCTTCATATCGAGGATTATCTGATGTAAGAATCATTACATCACTATACTGCAATGTTGTTGCTGTCATTAATGGGCGTTTTGACACATCTCGATTACCCCCAGCTCCTATAACTGAAATTATTTTTTCATTTCTTTTACATAAAGAGCGGATCGTTTGTAGCACATTTTTTAATGCATCCGGCGTATGTGCATAATCAACAACTATTTTCAGTCCTGATAAGGAGGTTATTACTTCAAATCGTCCTTCAGCGGGAAATAGTGTACTCATTTCCTTTAAAGTTTTTGCTTGCTCATTCCCTAGAATAATTGCACTTGCGTAAATAGCTAAAAGATTGTAAGCATTAAAATCCCCTACTAATCTAAACCAGGAGTCAAAACCATTAATATTCATTAACATTCCATCAAATTGGTTTTCAATAATTTTTGCCTTATAATCAGCGAAATGCTTTAATGCATAAGAATATTGATGTGCCTTTGTGTTTTGAAGCATTACTTTACCATTTGGGTCGTCTATATTAGTTAAGGCAAAAGCAGATGCAGGAAGCTGGTCGAAAAATTTCTTTTTAGCTTTAATATAATCATTAAAGGTCTTGTGATAATCAAGATGTTCGTGTGTAATATTTGTAAAAATTCCTCCTCTGAAAAATAAACCCGAAATACGATTTTGGGTGATTGAATGAGAACTTACTTCCATAAAGCAATATTCACAGCCAGATTGAATCATTTCGCTTAAGAGTTCGTTTAGTTTTAATGCATCAGGTGTTGTATGAGTGGATGCTAATATTTTTCCATCAATAATATTTTGAATAGTTGAAATTAGACCAACTTTATACCCAAACGACTTGTATAAATTATATAACAGAGTGGCAATTGTTGTTTTCCCATTTGTTCCGGTTACACCTATTAAATTAAGTTTGGCTGAAGGACTTTCGTAATAGTTAGAAGCAATTTGGCCTAATGCATCCGAGGAGTTTTTAACTCTCACATACACAACTGAAGAATCAGGAGTTTCAATATCTTCATCATACACAATAGCCAGTGCACCAGAAGAAATTGCCTGACTAACAAAGTTATGTCCATTTACCTGTTCCCCATTTGTTGCACTAAAAAGTGTATGGTCAATTACATTACGTGAATCAAAAGAAATATGAGATATGTCAATATCCATATTTCCTTGAATTTCTAATATTTGAACGTTATTGAGTAATGTTTTAATATTCATACAATTTATTGCGTTAAAATAAGTTTAACTTCCTTTTTACCTTGCACCATTTCTTGTCTGGTGATTAAACCTTTACCTGATATTAAAATACGATATCCCTGTTTCTCTAACAGATAGACTGCATCTTTCAATGACATTCCTATAACATTAGCCATTTCCCCATTTTTAATTTTTCTATCAATCATTTTAACTGAATTTTCATTCAATGAAATGCTCGTCCATTCATTTCCAGAATTGACTGATTGATTGGGAATGTTTAGTTTATTTAATATACTAATAATATCTTTTTGACATCCATTCTTAACGAAAGGGACTTTTTTGAATATCGTATCTATTTGAGTTGTTTGCAGAATCTCTAAGTGAGTAGCATAAACTTTATCCGCGATTTCTTTAAATACCGGAGCAGATATCTGACTTCCATAAAATTCACCACAGGTAGGTTTATTTATAATTACAATGCAAGAATACAAAGGGTTATCAGCAGGAAAGTACCCTGCAAATGAAGCATTGTAATATTTCCCATAACCTTTTTTACCTTCAGATATTTTGGCTGTTCCAGTTTTACCAGCAATTTTAAAAACAGATTTATTAATGTTTTTAGCCGTGCCATGTTCAACTACTCCTTCTAATAATTTTTTGGCTTTATCAATAGTAGATTGAGAAAAGATAGATTTAGCTATAATAATTGGTTCTACTTTTTGGATTACATTTCCTGCCTGTTTTATTTCCTGAACAAATAGAGGTTTAACCATTATGCCATTGTTAGCAACCATGTTATAAACAGTCAGTATTTGCAAAGGGGTAACTTGTATTCCATACCCAATTGACATCCATGGCAAAGATGTTACTTTTGACCATGAAGAGTTCTTGGGTGAATTAATCTGCGGAACACCTTCTCCTGCTAATTCTAAACCTAGAGGAAGATCAAGTCTCATTTTACTTAAATGTTCTAAATAAGCTGATGGGTTATCTGAATATGCTTTATTTATAATGGACGATACTCCTACATTTGACGAATTCTCAAATACTTCCTGAACTGATAATTGCGATTTTGGTGGTGCATGAGAATCACGCATTGTATCCTTTCCATAGGATTTAATTCCATTCCCAATAAAAACCATATCATTTAAATCAACCTTGTTATCTTCAAGGGCAGCAAGAAGAGAAGGTAGTTTAAAAGTGGATCCGGGTTCTATTAATTCAGCAATTGCATAATTATACATTTCATAATAATTACTATCTGATTGATTCAATCGCAAATTTACAATTGCTCTTATATAACCTGTCTTAACTTCCATTAGAATAGCACAACCCTGAAATGCATTATTTTGCTTCAATTGTTTTAACAGAGCATTTTGTGCCACATCCTGAATGTTGGGATCAATAGTTGATTCAATATCATCTCCATTTTTTGGCTCAATTTCATTATCATTATTAACAGGCATCCAAACACCATTTGCAATTTTCTGCATCAATCGTTTTCCACTTATCCCTGAAAGTCGATTGTCATAAGCACCTTCTAATCCCACATAAATTGAAGTATCAAACTTTTGTTTTAGTCCATTAACTAACTTCATCCCCTGAAAAGTTCTTTGAAACCCGATGGTACGTGAAGCAAGAGGGGAATATGGCATTTGGCGTTTGTACTTTGGAATTATCATAAAACCTCCCTTATATTTTCCCATTTTTAATAATGGAAAGGTTTTCAATTTATTTACTTCTGTATAACTAATATTTCTCTTTAAAATATAAAAACGATTTTCTTCTTTGAATTCCCTTTTTAACTCTTTCTTGTATTCAGATGTAGTTTTGTCTTTAAATAAATTGGCTAAACAGTATGCTAATGAATCAATGTGCTTGTAAAAAGTATCTGTAGGTATTATCGCATCACTCAAATCAAGTCTTATATCAAATATTGGGACAGATGTTGCTAACAAACTCCCATCACAAGCCAATATATTACCTCTACTTGCCTCAATATTAAAGTATTTAAGTGTAAGTTCTTTTGATCGAGCCCTTAAAGTATCTCCTTCTGCAAATTGAATGTATAATATTTTCCCTATTATTATCAGCCCAAATAAAACACTTAGGAAATATACGACATAAAGTCTGCGTAATATATCTTTTCTAATTTCGCTCATTTACTTGTATTATTGCTAGTCCCCATTATAATTTTCCTTGGTGGTGCCTCTGATTCTTTGATTCCTGTCCCACTAAGTTTCAATACAATTTCAGATTGTTTGGTTCTATTAATTAGTTCCGATTTCAAAGATATATATTCAAAACGTATTTCTTTTAATTCATTTCTAATAGTATTTATCTCTCTAATATGTTTATAAGCAAAGTAAGTATTTGCAATATATATAATAGCTAAAAAAGCAAGAAACAGAATAAATGGCAATGCATTTAGAACATTACTCCGGGTTAAGATTGTCCCATCAATAACACTATGAAGTAATTTCCCAATACTCATTCTTTTTTTTTCTTTTTTATCTGATGCCATGCTATTTTCAATCATTGTTAATTCATTTCGGCAATTCTTAATTTAGCACTTCTCGCTCTACTATTTTGATTTAGTTCATTTTCAGAGGGAACAATAGGCTTTCTGGTTATCGAATTAAATATTGTTTTAACATTTCCGAAAAAATCTTTTTCAATATCTCCATTCAAATTTCCTGATTTCAAAATATTCTTAACTAATCTATCTTCAAGTGAATGATAAGAGATGACAACAAATCTTCCTTTGGGCTTTAAAAGTGAAGGCACTTGCTGTAAAAATAATGCAAGTTCATTAATTTCATTATTCACTTCAATTCTAAGAGATTGCATTATTTGCGCCATGTACTTATTTTCCTTTCCCTTTTCTGCCAGGGGTTTAACTATTTCAAAAAGCTCAGTTGTTGTATCTATTGACTTTTTGTTTCTTTCACTAATAATCTTTGAAGTAAACTTTTTTGAATTGTTTATTTCCCCATATTCTCTAAATAGTTTTATTAAATTTACTTCTTCATAATAATTTATTACATCCCAAGCTGTCTTATCACTTGATTGTGACATCCTACCATCTAAACGAGCATGAAAACGAGCAGAAAACCCTCGTGAATCGGTATCAAATTGATGGGAAGAAACACCTAAATCTGCAAGAATTCCATCAACTGGGAAGGAATTGAAGAACTTTAAATAAGATGTGATGTGTCTATAATTTGAATGAATCAAAAGAAACCTTTCGTCTTGAATAGCATTGTTTAATGTATCTTCATCTCGATCGAATGCAATTAATTGTCCTCTATTTAATCTATTGAGTATTGCTTTAGAATGGCCTCCTCCTCCAAAAGTCACATCTATATAAACTCCATTTGGCTTAATAGCCAAACCCTCAATACTTTCGTTTAATAGTGCCGGAATGTGATACATTTTATTTAATTTCTTCTTTTGTAATTTGTCCTAATCTTTCTTCTGCTAATGCCACAATATCAATTTCAGTATTATTTATAATATCGTCATATGTTTGCTTATCCCATATTTCAATAATATTTATTGTTGCTACTAAAATAATATCTTTTGATATTTTTTTGTTTTTTTTCATATCCACAGGAATAAGCATTCTACCGTTATTGTCTAACTCCACGTTCATCCCGGAAGAAAACTTTTTAATCAATATTCTATCCTTAGTATTAAAGGGGTTCAATTTGGTTAATTTATCTATCTCTTTTTCCCATTCAGATGTTGGGAAAAGTTCAAGGCATGGATCAAAAATGCTTTCCCGAATAACAAATCCATCATCAATTGTTGAAGATAACTGCTTTTTAAGGTTAATAGGAAACAGCAAACGCCCATTAGCATCCACTTTGCAATCATATTTTCCATTCAGATAATTCATTTTTATTTATTTTAAAAAGCCTGTAAATTTAATATAATAATACCATATAGTTCCATATTGTTGATAAATTTTCCCATATACTCCCATTTAATTCTATTTATAACGTAAGTTTCCTTCAAAGGTTACACTTTGATGAAAATTTTTATATATTGATTTACTGGCATTTAGAATTTATCTTTAATACTTACTCACAATTTATTGTTCAATACTTTTTTTTCTGTAAAAAAATAATGGCCAGATA